>NZ_JBFBFP010000027.1:0-111827 GCF_040684275.1 Streptomyces sp. NPDC091371 | reverse complement strand
CGGGGCGCTGCTCCGTCTGGCGGCGTGAGCCAGAAATCCCCGATCAGCCCTGGAGGGTGAGGAATCCCCTCCCTTCAGGGAGGGGAGGATTCAATTGGCGTCCCCGGCGTCCCCGGCGTCCCCGGCGTCCCCGGCGTCGGGGAGGATTCCGAAGGCTCCGGCGAAGCCCGGGTCGACGGACATGTCGTCGAAGTCCTCGGCGAAGTCCACGGGCTCGCGGAGGGTGCCGGGCGCGGTCCGCAGGACCTTCCCCGCCAGGGGGACCACCTTCGCGACGGGCTCGCCGGCCTTGCTGATGATCACCTCCTCGCCTGTGGCGACCAGCGCCAGGATCTCGTCGAGCATCGTCCCCGCTTCGCGGGCGTCGTACTGGTGGGTCGCTTCCACTGGCACTCCTAGGGCGGGGCGGGGGAATCGCACGGCCACAGCTCACCGGGCCGGTGTGAGCGGCGCCAGCACTGTCACCCCCGCGGGGGACCGCAATCCCTCGCGCGGGCGACACCACCGCGTCGTAGGGTGGGAACCCCCGGCCCGTACGACGTGTCGGGTCCTTCGCGTTGCCCCCTCACCGGATGGAAGCCGCTACATGAGCCTGCACGGACTGCTCGACGCCGTCACCCGGGACCCCGCGCTCGCCGAGGCGGTCACCGCGGCCGGGGACGGCAACCGCATGCACGTGGACGTGGTCGGCCCCGGTGCCGCGCGGCCCTTCGTGATCGCCGCGCTGGCCCGGCGGACCGAGCGGACCGTCCTCGCGGTCACCGCCACCGGGCGCGAGGCCGAGGACCTGGCCGCGGCGCTGCGCTCGCTGCTGCCGCCCGACGAGGTCGTGGACTACCCGTCCTGGGAGACGCTCCCGCACGAACGGCTCAGCCCGCGCAGCGACACCGTCGGCCGCCGGATCGCCGTGCTGCGCCGCCTCGCGCACCCGAGCAAGGACGACCCGGCCGCCGGGCCCGTCTCCGTGGTCGTCGCGCCGATCCGGTCCGTGCTCCAGCCGCAGGTCAAGGGGCTCGGGGACCTGGTGCCCGTGGGTCTGCGGCAGGGGCAGAGCGCCGACCTCGGCGAAGTGACCCAGGCGTTGGCGGCCGCCGCGTACGCCCGCGTCGAGCTCGTCGAGAAGCGCGGGGAGTTCGCCGTGCGCGGCGGGATCCTCGACGTGTTCCCGCCCACCGAGGAACACCCGCTGCGCATCGAGTTCTGGGGCGACGAGGTCGAGGAGATCCGCTACTTCAAGGTCGCCGACCAGCGGTCCCTGGAGATCGCCGAGCACGGGCTGTGGGCGCCGCCCTGCCGCGAGCTGCTGCTGACCGACGAGGTGCGGGAGCGGGCCGCGGCCCTCGCCGAGGCGCACCCCGAGCTCGGCGAACTGCTGAACAAGATCGCCGAGGGGATCGCGGTGGAGGGCATGGAGTCCCTCGCCCCGGTCCTGGTCGACGACATGGAGATGCTGATCGACGTGCTGCCCGCCGGGGCGATGGCCGTCGTGTGCGACCCGGAGCGGGTGCGGACCCGGGCCTCGGACCTGGTGGCGACGAGCCAGGAGTTCCTGATGGCCTCCTGGGCCGCCACCGCCGGCGGTGGCGAGGCCCCCATCGACGTCGGCGCGGCCTCGCTGCGCGGGATCGCCGACGTCCGGGACCACGCGCGCGAGCTGGGCATGATGTGGTGGTCGGTGTCCCCCTTCGCCGCGGACGAGGCGGTCGGCGGGGACACCTTGAAGCTCGGCATGCACGCCCCCGAGGCCTACCGCGGCGACACCGCCCGCGCGCTCGCCGACACCAAGGGCTGGATCGCCGACGGCTGGCACACCGTCTACCTCACCGAGGGCCACGGCCCGGCCGCCCGTACCGTCGAGGTGCTCGGCGGCGAGGGCATCGCGGCCCGGCTGGAGGCGGACCTGCGGGCGCTGGAGCCCTCGATCGTGCACGTCGCCTGCGCCTCCCTCGACAACGGCTTCGTCGACCCGGCGCTGAAGATCGCGGTGCTGACCGAGACCGACCTGACCGGGCAGCGCACCGCGACCAAGGACCTGGGCCGGATGCCGACCCGGCGCCGCAAGTCGGTCGACCCGCTGACCCTGGAGGTCGGCGACTACATCGTCCACGAGCAGCACGGCGTCGGCCGCTACATCGAGATGGTGCAGCGCACCGTGCAGGGCGCCACCCGCGAGTACCTGCTCGTGGAGTACGCCCCGGCCAAGCGCGGCCAGCCCGGCGACCGGCTGTACATCCCCACCGACCAGCTGGAGCAGGTCACCAAGTACGTGGGCGGCGAGGCCCCGACCCTGCACCGGCTCGGCGGCGCCGACTGGACGAAGACCAAGGCGCGGGCGAAGAAGGCGGTCAAGGAGATCGCCGCCGACCTCATCAAGCTGTACAGCGCCCGCATGGCGGCCCCCGGCCACACCTTCGGCCCGGACACCCCCTGGCAGCGGGAGCTCGAGGACGCCTTCCCGTACGCGGAGACGCCCGACCAGCTGACCACCATCGCCGAGGTCAAGGAGGACATGGAGAAGTCCGTCCCCATGGACCGGCTGATCTGCGGCGACGTCGGCTACGGCAAGACCGAGATCGCTGTGCGGGCGGCGTTCAAGGCGGTCCAGGACGGCAAGCAGGTCGCCGTCCTCGTCCCCACCACCCTGCTGGTGCAGCAGCACTTCGGGACCTTCTCCGAGCGCTACAGCCAGTTCCCGGTGAACGTGAAGGCGCTGTCGCGCTTCCAGTCCGACACCGAGTCCAAGGCCACGATGGAGGGCCTGAAGGAGGGCTCGGTGGACGTGGTCATCGGCACGCACCGGCTTTTCTCGCAGGAGACCAAGTTCAAGGACCTGGGCCTGGTCATCGTCGACGAGGAGCAGCGGTTCGGCGTCGAGCACAAGGAGCAGCTGAAGAAGCTGCGGGCCAACGTGGACGTGCTGACGATGTCCGCGACGCCGATCCCGCGCACCCTGGAGATGGCGGTGACCGGCATCCGCGAGATGTCGACGATCACCACCCCGCCGGAGGAGCGCCACCCGGTGCTCACGTTCGTCGGCCCGTACGAGGAGAAGCAGATCGGCGCGGCGATCCGGCGCGAGCTGCTGCGCGAGGGCCAGTGCTTCTACATCCACAACCGGGTCGAGTCCATCGACCGGGCGGCGGCGAAGCTGCGCGAGATCGTGCCCGAGGCGCGGATCGCGACGGCGCACGGCCAGATGTCCGAACAGGCCCTGGAGCAGGTCGTGGTGGACTTCTGGGAGAAGAAGTTCGACGTGCTCGTCTCGACGACGATCGTGGAGTCGGGCATCGACATCTCCAACGCGAACACGCTGATCGTGGAGCGCGGCGACAACTTCGGCCTCTCGCAGCTGCACCAGCTGCGCGGCCGCGTCGGCCGGGGCCGCGAGCGCGGGTACGCGTACTTCCTGTACCCGCCGGAGAAGCCGCTGACGGAGACCGCGCACGAGCGGCTCGCGACGATCGCCCAGCACACGGAGATGGGCGCCGGCATGTACGTGGCCATGAAGGACCTGGAGATCCGCGGCGCGGGCAACCTGCTGGGCGGCGAGCAGTCCGGCCACATCGCGGGCGTCGGCTTCGACCTCTACATCCGCATGGTCGGCGAGGCCGTGGCGGACTACCGGGCCGCCGTGGAGGGCGGGGTGGAGGAGGAGCCGCCGCTGGAGGTGAAGATCGAGCTGCCGGTCGACGCGCACGTCCCGCACGACTACGCGCCCGGCGAGCGGCTGCGCCTGCAGGCCTACCGGTCCATCGCGGCCGCCAACTCCGAGGCGGACATCAAGGCCGTGCGCGAGGAGCTCACCGACCGCTACGGCAAGCTGCCGGAGCCGGTGGAGAACCTGCTGCTCGTGGCGGGGCTGCGGATGCTGGCCCGGGCGTGCGGGGTCGGCGACATCACCCTGCAGGGCCCGAACATCCGCTTCGGGCCGGTGGAGTTGCGGGAGTCGCAGGAACTGCGCCTGAAGCGGCTCTACCCGGGGTCGGTGCTGAAGCCCGCCACCTCGCAGGTGCTGATCCCGCGCCCGAAGACCGGGAAGATCGGCGGGAAGCCGCTGGTCGGCCGGGAACTGCTGGCCTGGACGGGCGAGTTCCTCACCACCATCCTCGGCTCCTGACGCGCCGTGGAGGCCGGGCCCGTACGGGCCCGGCCTCCACCGGCGGTCACTTCATCGGGTCGTCGTCGATGCCCAGCTTTTCTTCCATCATCTGCTGGCCCTTGTCGACCTGTTCGGTGTACTTGCCGCCGGTCTTCTCGTTGACCTGTTGTTCGGCGGCGTCCGAGACGTCCTTGCCCTTGGCCTTCGCCTGGTCCTTGAACCTGTCGAAAATCCCCATGTCACGGGCTCCTTCCGTATCCCGCATGCGACGCTACGCGGGTTTCGGGTGATTCGCCCGTTGAGGGGATGTCCGTCCCGGTTCAGCCCAGGCTGTCGGCGTCGATGACGTCCTTGCCGGTCGGGGCGTCGGCCTGCACCGGCTCGTTGAACTTGCTGAAGGAGATCTCCCCCGGCTCCTTGCCGGTGTTGGTCGCCTTGAGCAGGTAGGGCTCGCCCTTGGTGGCCACCAGCAGGGTCTCGGTGCCGTCGGTGGTCTTCGTCGTCAGGGTGAGGGCCTCCCGGCCGTCGACCGTGGCGACCTTGCCCTTCTGGGCGCCCTTGCTGTCCTCGAACTCCTTGAGCAGCTCGTCGAGGTCGCACAGGGTGGACATTTCCTTCGAATCCGGGTCGTCGGCCTTCGACTTCAGCCAGTGGCCCGCGAGCATCTTGATTGCCTCGTCCGCCTGTTCCTTGGGCATGTCCTTCAGCTGGGCGCGGTAGAAGGGCTCGTCGGCCTTGACGTACACGAACTGGGCGTTGCGGATCAGCTCGAAGGAGCCGTCCTGGCTGGAGATCGCACCCTTGCAGTCGCCGCTCTTGCTGACGGCCATGTCCAGCTTCATCTGCTTGCCCTCGTCCCAGACGTTTCCGCTGATGGTGAGCGAGGTCGCGCCGCGCAGGGCGGTCACGGACTTGTCGGCCACCTGGGAGCCGGTCAGGTCGGGGAACGGGCCGGACGGTCCGAGCAGGGAGCATCCGGTGAGTCCGAGGACTGCGGTGCAGGTGAGGGCGGCGGCGGTGGCGATGGGGCGGTTGGGGGTACGCATGGGGGGACTCTCCGCGGCAGGGAAGGGTGGGGCGGGGGAAGGGTAGGGGAGGTGCGTGCCCAACCGGAACGTGGGGGTCCGGTTGGGCCGTGTCAGTGGTGCGGCTCGGGTCAGCCGGACTTCTTCCAGTCCTTGCAGTCGTTGGTCTTGAAGTAGGCGTCGTCGGCGCCGATCGTCACGACCGCGGGCCCGGTGGGGTTCTCGTTCGCGATGATCGAGTCGATGTCGTGGGCCGCGCTCTTGGAGCGCTCCCAGTAGCAGGCGTCGCCGTCGGCGGGGCCCTCGGACTTGTAGGTGCCCGGGGCGATGTCGGTGCCGACCTTGAGCATTCCGGCCTTGCCGGAGAACTCGGTCTTCGGGGAGCCGCCCGCGGCCTTGGGGTCGACGGCCTCCCAGTCCTTGCAGTCGTTCGTCTTGAAGATCTTGTCGCCCTCGGCGATGGTCACGTAGCTCGAGCCGACGACGTTGTCGTTGGCGATGATCGAGTCGGTCTCGCCGGAGGAGTCCTTGGCCCGCTCCCAGTAGCAGCCCCCGGAGCCGTTGCCCGTGGTGCGGTAGGTGCCCGGCTTGACGTCCTTGCCGACCTCGAAGGTGCCGTTGCCCTTGAAGGCGGCCTTCTTCTCCTCGGCCGGCTTCTTCGAGGCGTCGCCGGAGGCGGGGGCCGAGGACGAGGACTTCGCGCCGTCCTGGGCGGTGTCGGTGCCGGCGCACGCGCCGAGCGTCACGAGCGCGAGGGCCGCGCCGCAGCTCGTGAGGACCTTGTGGCGGGCGGACTTCTTCGTGGACATGGGTGTTCCTGCCTCTCCGGCGTGTTCCGGTTACGCGGTGTTCTCTGTGCGACGGGGTGATCACATCAGATGCCTGTGAACCGAGTCAACAGAAAACCACGAGGAAGTTGAATTCACACTGTGAACGAATCCCTTAACTGTGAACGGGTATGCTCCCCGGCATGTCCGAGGAGATCGGCGCCCCCCACGCCCCCCACACCCCCCAGACCTCCCCCCCGGCCGCCCCCGCGGAAGTCACCGCGGCCGATGTGGCCCGCCTCGCCGGAGTCGGCCGGGCCGCCGTCAGCAACTGGCGGCGCCGGCACGCCGACTTCCCCAAACCCGTCGGCGGCACCGAGACCAGCCCCTCCTTCGCCCTCCCCGAGGTCGAACAGTGGCTGCGCGCCCAGGGCAAGCTCGCCGAGGTCCCGCTGCGCGAACGCGTCTGGCAGCGGATCGCCGCCCACCCCGGCGGGGCGGTCTCCGCACTCGTCAAGGCCGGCAGCGCGCTGCTCGTCGTACGGGAACGGCCCACCGAGTGGCTGAAGGCGGCCGCCGCCCCCGACGAGCACCTGGCCGGCCTGCTGCGGCCCGTCCTCGACGAGGTGCTCCGCGCCCGCCTCGGCCCCGGCCACGCCCTCCACGAGGTCCCGCTGCGCCCCTCCGCCGTGCCGCTGCTGCGGGCCGCCGCCGAACTCGCCGCCGAACTCGGCGCCCACGAGGCCTTCGAGTTCCTCCTCGGCCGCCACCTCGACGCCAACCCCCGCCAGTACACGCTCACCCCGGACGGGCTCGCCTCGCTCATGGCCGCCCTCGCCGGCCCGGCCCGCACCGTCCTCGACCCCGCCTGCGGCACCGGCACCCTGCTGCGCGGCGTCCCCGGCGCCACCGCCCTGTACGCGCAGGACTCCTCACCCGAACTCGCCGCCCTCACCGCGCTGCGCCTGGCCCTCGGCGGCCCCGCCACGGTCCGCGCGGCCGCCGCCGACAGCCTGCGCAGCGACGCCTTCGCGGGGCAGGCCGTCGACGCCGTGCTCTGCCACCCCCCGTTCAACGAACGCAACTGGGGCCACGAGGAACTGGCCTACGACCCGCGCTGGGAGTACGGCTTCCCGGCCCGCACCGAATCCGAACTCGCCTGGGTCCAGCACTGCCTGGCCCACCTGCGCGAGGGCGGCACCGCCGTCCTGCTCATGCCGCCCGCCGCCGCCTCCCGCCGCTCCGGCCGCCGCATCCGCGCCGACCTGCTGCGCCGCGGCGCGCTGCGGGCCGTCATCGCACTCCCGGCCGGCGCCGCGCCCCCGTACGGGATCCCCCTGCACCTGTGGGTGCTGCGCGCGCCCGCCCCGCAGGCGGCGCCCCCGGCGGGGCTGCTCCTCGTCGACGGCGCGGCCGCCGGGGACGGCGCGGTGGAGGCCGCCTGGGCCGCCTACGACAGCACCGGGACGGCGGAGGAGGTGCCGGGCGTCACCCGCGTCGTGCCCGTCATCGAGCTCCTCGACGACGACGTGGACCTCACCCCCGCCCGCCACCTGCCGCCGCCCGCCGCGGGCGGCGGCCCGGCCGAACTGGCCGCCGTACGCGAGCACCTCGCCGAGACCCTCGACCGGGCGGCCCGGCTCACCCCGCCGCCCCCCGCCCCGGCCGCCGGCGGCGCGGCCCGCCCGCCGCTGACCACCATCGGCGAACTCGCCCGCGCCGGCGCCCTGGAGCTGCACACCGGCACCGGAACCGGCACCGGCAGCGCCCCCGTCCTCACCGAACAGGACGTCTACGCGGGCACGGGCCCCTCCGGCGCGCTGGCGGCAGGCCCCGACGCACCCGTGCTCACCGCCCCCGGCGACGTCCTCGTCCCCGTCGTGGGCCTCGCCTCCGTCGCCCGCGTGGTCTCCGAGGACACCGCGGGCGCGGTCCCCGGCCGGGGCCTCGTCCTGCTGCGCCCCGACACGGCCGCCCTCGACCCGTGGTTCCTCGCCGGATTCCTGCGCGGCACCGCGGGCACCCGCCGCGCCAGCAGCCACGCCTCCACCGCCACCCGGCTCGACGTGCGCCGGCTCCGGCTGCCGAGGCAGCCGCTGGCCGAACAGCGGGGTTACGGGGCCCGGTTCCGTGCGCTCGCCGAGTTCGAGGACGCGCTGCGGCTGGCGGGCCGGCTCGGCGAACAGCTCGTACAGGGCCTTTACGACGGCTTGTCCGACGGCACGGTCACGCCGGACTAGCGGGAGCGGCGGGCGGGTGTGCTGCGAGCGTGCAACGGTTGTGGACACCCCCTCACCGCCGGCCGGAAAGACTTATACGCTCAGGGGGCAAGTCTTTCCGCACGGCCCGTCAGGAGCAGCGATGCACGGCCCCGGCATCCCGCCGCAGCATGGTCCCCGGCCCACCTCCGGGGGAGTGGTGGCACTGCGCGTGCTGTTCACCCTGCTCCCGCTCCTGAGCTGCGGCTTCCTGGCCTGGGGCACGATGCTGCGGCTCGCGCTGGTGACCCGCAGGACCCGGGACTGGTTCCTGCTGGGGGTCAGCTGCGTGCTCGCCGTCGGCTGGGTCACGCTGATCGGCTTCGACGACACCCCCGAGGTCAACGGCTGGCAGGGCAACACCGGGGCCGGGGGCACGATCTTCACCGGCATCGCGACCTGCGTCTACTTCCTCATCGCCGACATCCGCCACCACGAGCGCCTGGCGGCCGCCGGGACCGCGTCCTGGTACCCGCCGCAGCCCGCCCCGTACGGCCCGCCGCACCAGACCACCCCCTCCTACGGCTACCCGCCGCAGGCGCCCACGCCGACTCCGGGCCAGATCCAGGCACCGCCGCAGGCGCCCGCCGCCCCGCGCATCGGGCAGGTGCGCGCCGAGCTCGACGAGCTCAGCGAGCTGCTGCGCAAGCAGGACCCGCACCAGACCCCGAGCTCCTTCCAGGATCCGCAGCAGTGACCGACCGGCTCATCGGCGACCGCTACCAGCTCGCCACCATCCTCGGCCAGGGCGGCATGGGCCAGGTCTGGACGGCCTACGACCGGCGCCTCGACCGGCGCGTCGCCGTCAAACTGCTGCGTCCCGACAAGGTGGCGGGCCCCGGCACCGTCGCCGAGGAGCTGCGCCGCCGCTTCGTCCGCGAGTGCCGGGTCACGGCCCAGGTCGACCACCCCGGGCTGGTCACCGTGCACGACGCGGGCAGCGACGGCGACGAGCTCTACCTGGTCATGGGGTACGTCGAGGGCTCGGACCTCGCCGACCACCTCGCCGAGCACGATCCGTACCCCTGGCCGTGGGCGGTCTCCATCGTCGCGCAGCTGTGCTCGGTGCTGTCGGCCGTGCACGCGGTGCCGATCGTCCACCGGGACCTGAAGCCGCGCAACGTGATGATCCGTCCGGACGGCACCGTGCTCGTCCTGGACCTCGGCGTGGCCTCGGTGATGGACACCGACACCACCCGCCTCACCAGCACCGGCTCGCCCATCGGCAGCCCCGCCTACATGGCGCCCGAACAGGCCATGGGCGGCGCGGTGGGCCCGTACACCGACCTCTACGCGCTCGGCGTGCTGCTGTACGAACTCCTCAGCGGCAACGTCCCCTTCGCCGGGTCCACCGCCCTCGGCGTCCTGCACCGCCACCTCTACGAGCCCCCGCAGCCGGTCCGCGGGCTGCGCCCGGAGGTCCCGGCGGAGCTGGAGGCGCTCCTGCTCCGGCTCCTCGCCAAGGACCCGCAGGACCGCCCCGGTTCCGCGCAGGAGGTCTACGAGGCCCTCATGCCGCTGCTGCCCGCCCGCGGCAGCGCCGCGCCGGCCGGACCGCTCGACCCGACCCGCCCGTTCCTGCGCCCCCAGGCCCCCTGGCCGGACCGGGCGGCGGCCGCCGCCCCGGCCCCCGGCATCCCGGGCGTTCCCGGTGTCCCGCCCCGGCCGAGCACGCCGCCGGCCACGCCCGCGAAGCCGGACATCCCGGGCGCCGTGGACCAGGCCCGTCAGCTCCTGTCCCAGGGGCGGCTCACCCAGGCCGTGGACATCCTCGGCGGCATCCTCCCGGCCGCCGCCGCCGAGCACGGCGAGCACTCCCCGGTGGTCCGCTCCCTGCGCAAGCAGTACGCCGCCACGCTGATGGACGACGGCCAGTACCGCCGCGCCCTGCCCGAACTGCGGCGCCTCGCCGACGAGTTCCCGGCCGGCGACCCGCAGGCCCTGCGCTTCCGCTACGACTCGGCCCAGTGCCTGGAGCAACTCGGCGAGCCGGCCGCCGCCCTGGCGGAGTACCGCTCGCTGCTCCCGCTCTTCGAGAACCACTACGCCAACCCCGACCCCGGCCTGCCCCTGGAGATCCGCCGCCGGATAGCGCACCTCCAGCTCTCCCTCGGCGACCGCACATCGGCCCACGACACCCTGGCCCGGCTGCTCTTCGACGCGGAACGCCTGCACGGCCCGGCCCACCCCTTCCCCACCGAGGTGCGCCGGACCCTGCACTGGCTGGGTCAGGTGCGCTGACGCCTCCGCAGCGTCAACCCGAGCAGCACGGCCAGGGCCACCCCCGCGGCCGCCGCCCCCGGGACGAGCCCCGGGGGCCGGAAGGAGCAGGTGACGCTGGTGGTGCGGCCGTCCAGCGGGACCGCCACCAGCCCCAGGTGGGCCGAGGCCGGGCGGCCGTTGCAGGTCCAGCCCGCGATCGCCGGGACGGAGAGGACCGCCGTGCCCGTGGCGCCCGGCGGCAGCGTCGCCCGGACCTCCGAGGAGCCGACCCGCACCGAGGTGGCCGCCGTGGCGCGCAGGGCGGCCACCGCCGGGTCGAGCTTCGAGCGGTCCAGGCAGGACAGGGTCCAGCGGGGCGGCGCGGCCGCGTCGAAGACCAGCGCCGAGGAGGCCCCGCGGGAGACGCCCAGCGGCTGCACGGCCGCCCGGTTGCGGGGCGCGTTGCCGTTCAGCCGGAACGCGGGGCCGTCGGCGAGGCGGGCCGTCGCGTTGTACTCCGGGGCCCACAGGAAGGCCTCGGTGCCCGCGCGGCAGACCCCGGACGCCTCTGGATCCTCGTACACCTTCGCGCCCAGCAGCAGCTCCTGGTTGGCGAACGGCGAGTCCTGCGCGTAGGAGAGGGGGGCGCCGGGCGGGCGGGTCGTCACCAGCGGGGGGACCTCCGCGCGGCGGACCGTGCCGTCGGGCTGCAGGCGGGCGCCGACCGCGAACACGGCGTCCGTCACCGGGTTGTCGATGCTCTGGACGTTGCGCCCGCGCGAGGTCCAGCCGGCCCCCAGGGCCACCATCGTGTGCGTGAACACCGCCGGGGTGTGGCTGCTGTAGTAGGCGCCGCCCTCCCCGCCCAGCAGCATCGGGTCGTTGCCCGTCAGCGCCGGGCGGCTCGGGTCGGTGCGGTACGCGGGCCAGCCCCCGGCCCCCGCCAGGGCCTCGGAGCGCGCGGTGTGGGCGGAGGTCCAGGACGGGTAGTCGTCCAGGCCGCCGAGCTTGCCCTTGTGGCCGTACGCGGTGCTCGCGGCGGCCTGGCCGGCGAGCACCGCCGCGAGCAGCGCCGCCGCGGGCAGGAGCAGCCGGCGGTGGCGCAGCGCCCACCAGGCGAGGCCCGCCAGCACCAGCCCGCCGCCGAACAGCAGGTACCCGATCCGCGTCGTGAGGGGGCTGCCGCCCGCCCACAGCGCGGCCGCCGTGAGCAGTCCGGCCCCGGCCGCCAGGGCCCGTACGCCGGGCAGCCCGGCCGAGAGCCCCGCCCAGGCGGCGATCACCGCGATGCCGGCCAGCACGAAGGTCTGCCGGTACGGGCTGCCGTTCGGGGTGGCGAAGAGGTGCCAGGCCAGGTGCGTCGGCGCCCACTGGAGCGAGAGCGCCACGGCCGCGGTCAGCCCCGCCCAGCACAGCCGGGTCCGCACGGGCACGGCCCGGTGGAAGGGCAGCGCGGCCACCAGCAGCAGCGTGCCGGTGCCGACGAAGACGGCCGGGGAGGAGAAGGAGTACGTCGCCGGCATCAGCCGCGCGAACACGTCGGCCCAGGACACCGGCCGGAACTCCTTGACCCACCCCGGATAGGCCTGCCCGGAGCTGAGGAACAGCGGCAGCAGCACCGGAGCGGCGAGCGCGATCCCCAGCACGGTCGTCCCGGCCGCCCGCCCGACCACGGCGAGACGGTCCCGGACTCCCCCAGCTACCGCTGGGAGGGGCCCCCGCTCCCGCGCCAGGACCACCCGTACGAGCACCACCAGAGCGGCGCCCAGGGTCGCCATGTAGGCGGTGTAGAAGTTCGCCGTCCAGCAGACGGCCACGACCAGCACGCCGAGCGCGAGCCGGCGCCCGCGCAGCGCCCATTCGCCCGTGAGGCACAGCATCGGGAAGGCGATCAGCCCGTCCAGCCACATCGGGTTGTAGGAGGCCTCGATCACTGACCAGCCGCACAGCGCGTACGAGGCCCCGAGCAGCCCCGCCGCCCACCACGGCCCGCGCCGCTGGGTGCGCAGCAGCCAGGCCATCGCCGCCGCCGCGGCCGCCGTCTTGAGGACGGTGACCACGTACACGGCGAGGTCGATGTCGGCGCGCGGGAACAGCCCGACGAGCACGGCGAACGGGCTGGTGAGGTAGGTCCCCAGATCCGGCAGGAAGCTCGTGCCGTACCCGGAGCGCCAGTTGAACAGCAGCCCGCCCTCCGCCCGGCCGTGCAGCAGGTCCCACAGCTGCGCGTGGAAGGGCACGAACTGGTTGCCGAGGTCGTTGATGCTGCGGTGGCGGGGCCCGTACGGGAAGACGCGGGCGACGGCGTCCCCGGCGCACACGGCCACCGCCGTGAGCAGGGCGGCGAGCGCGGAGCCGCGCAGGCTCCGGCGGCGCGGTTCGCTGCGCGGCGAGCGGTGCGGTGCGCTGCGCTGTGCGGTGCGTGGCGCGAGGTGCGGTGTCGGCATGGTGGGCCGACCCTGGCAGCACCCGGCGACCGAAGGGTGGCCGGAGAGTGGCTGCGACACAAACAAGCGCGCACCCCAACACCCAGGGAATCGTTGGTCGAACCGGTGGTCCGGATCACCCTGACCTCATAACATCGATCACCGCACGGCCTTGTGCAAGAACGCACAATCTCCCGGCCCTGGAGGCTCCTTTGCACCGTCGCACAGCGATCTCCGTCTCCGCCGCCCTGCTCCTGGCGGCCCCCCTCCTGTCCGCCTGCTCGGGCGGGACCCGCCCCGGCACCGCGGCCGTCGTCGGCGGCGAACGGATCACGACCTCCGCGCTCCAGGCGCAGGTGAACGACGTCCGGGCCGCGCAGGACCGTTCCGGGGCAGGGGCCCAGCTCATCGGGGCGACGCCGCAGCTGGAGCGCGTCAAACTGGGCCGGATGATCCAGCTCCGGATCCTGGAGAAGGCCGCCGACGACGCGGGGATCTCGGTGAGCACCAAGGACGTCGAGGACGCCCGCAAGGCCCGGCAGGGCAATGGCACCGCGGCGGCGCTGGAGCTGAGCGCCCTGCAGAACCGCATCCCCCTCGCACCCGGGCAGATCGACGACGACCTCCGCTTCCAGCTGCTGTTCGCCAAGATCACCGAGCGCTTCGGCCAGGACAAGTTCCTCGAACCCCTCGCCAAGGCCGCGGAGCAGCTGCACATCGAGGTGAACCCGCGCTACGGGGCCTGGGACGCGCAGCAGATCGGGCTCGGCCAGGCGCAGACCCCGTGGATCACCCAGCGGACGCAGGCCGACCAGCCCCCCGCCGGAGCCTGAGGCATCGGCGCAGGGGTAGGTTCGAAGGGTGACCGACCACGCACCCACCGACCCCGCCCCCGCCGACCAGGCATCCGCCGGGCCCGCCGCCGAGGCGACCGGCCGCATCGTCCTGCTGACCACCAGCCACCGGGTCGCCCCCGGCGTGCTGTCCTGGCCGGCCTGGCAGACCCTGCACGCCGCGGACCGGGTGCTGTGCGCCGACACCGGCCACCCGCAGCTGCCGTACCTGCGGGAGGCCGGCATCGAGGTCGAGCACGCGAGCCCGGACGCGCACGCGCTGGTCGAGGCCTGCGCGGGCGGCCGCACCGTCGTGGTGCTCCCGGGCGGCGAGGGCGACCAGCGGCTCACGGACGGCCTGGCGCGGCTCGCCGGCTCGGGCCGCTTCTCCATGCCCGACCTGGAACTGCTGCCGGGTTCGTACGACCTGCCGGGCGCGCGCCTGCTCGACGTGGTCCAGGTGATGGACCGGGTCCGGCGCGAGTGCCCGTGGACCTCGGAGCAGACCCACGAGGGCCTGGCGAAGTACGCGATCGAGGAGGCGTACGAGCTCGTCGAGGCGATCGAGGCCGGCGACCGTACGGAGCTGCGCGAGGAGCTCGGCGACGTCCTGCTCCAAGTGGTCTTCCACGCGCGGATCGCGCAGGAGGGAACGGGCGCTGCAGAGGACGCCGACGAGGCGTTCTCCATCGACGACGTGGCCGGGACCCTGGTCGAGAAGCTGATCCACCGGCATCCGCACGTCTTCGGCGACGCCGCGGCCGAGAGCCCCGAGGACGTGCACGAGCACTGGCAGCGCACCAAGGCGGTGGAGAAGGGGCGGGAGTCGGTCACCGACGGGATCCCGCTGGGCCAGCCCGGTCTCGCGCTCGCGGCGAAGCTCGCCGGCCGGGCCCGTGCGGGGGAACTGGCCGTGGAACTGCCCAGGGGTGAGGGCGTGGGGTACGAGCTGCTGGCGCTGGCGGCGCGCGCGGAGGAGGAGGGTGTCGATCCCGAGACGGCTCTGCGGGCGGCGGCCCGCGTCTACCGGGATGCGATCCGTGCGGCCGAGGGCGTCGGCGAGTAGCCCCCAGCAGCGGTGGTTCAGTAGGAGCGCGGAGCCCGGCTCGAAGGGTTGTGCCAGTGCGGCGACGGGCGGTTCAGGAACCACTCGCCGAAGCCCAGGGGGCGCCCGTACCCGGGGCCGTGGCCTTTGCCACTGGCAGGTACGGAGTCGTGGAAAATCCGGCCGGGAGGGGTGCCCAGCTCCTCCAGCAGGTACGCGGTCTCGTTGATGAACAGCGGCGGCCCGCTGAGGTAGACGTCCTGGTCGGGCCAGAGCCCGCGGTTGCTGAGGGCGGTGGCGAGCCGGTCCGTGGCCTGGTTGCGGTGCTGGCCGGGGGCGGGGGTGATGTAGGTGACGCTCAGCCAGTCGAAGGCGGCGGCGTACTCGTCGATGAGCGGCCGGTCGTAGAGGTGCGCGGCGTCCCGCGCCACCACGAACAGCCGCACGTCCTGATCGGGAGGGTGCTCCGCGAGTTCCTCCAGCATGGCCCGGATCGGCGCCCAGCCGGTGCCCGCGGCGATGAAGCTGACCGGCCGGTCCTCGCGGCGCAGGGTCAGCTGCCCGCCGGCGGCGGCGAGCCGCAGCCTGTCGCCCGGCTGTGTCTCGCGGACCAGGGAGGGGCTGAGGCGGCCCCGGTCGATCCGGCTGACGTGCAGGTCGACGGTGCCGTCGGGGCGGGGTGCGTTGCCCAGGGAGTACGTCCGCCAGGTCGTGGGGACCCGTTCGCTGCTCACGCTCGTGTACTGGCCGGGGAGGTAGGGGAAGGGGACCAGGGGCTGGAGGGTGAGGACGCCGATGTCCTCCCCGTACTGGAGGTGGCGTACGACCTCGGCGTCCCACCACGGCGGGTCCTCGCTGGTGGCGGCGCCGCCCATCATCGTGTCGGCGATCACCTGGTAGGCCTCGGCCCACGCCTTCTCGACCTGCGGGGTCCAGGCGTCTCCGGAGGTCTCGGCGAGCGCGGCGAGCAGGCTGGAACCGACGGCCGCGTAGTGTTCGGGGCCGACCATGAACTTGCGGTGGTCGCGCCCCAGGTCGCGCAGGTAGGGGACCAGGCTCTCGTTCTCCAGGTGGGCGATCACGTGCGTGAGCGCGGCGAAGAGCCGGTCCCGCTGTCTTTCCATGTCCTCGAAGGAGACCGGGAAGAGTTCACGGACTCCGGGGTTGTGCCAGAACAGGTGGGAGTAGAAGAACTTGACCGCGTGTTCGGCCCGTCTCTCCACCACCGCGAAGCTGCTTTTCAAGATCCTCACATCCACAAACCCGAAAGTAGGAATGTCGGAGTGCGTGAGGTCAAGCGACGACCCATCTACGGACAGCCGCGGCGAACCGGCCATATGGGGTGGAGGGTGGGCGCCGGGATACGGTCGTCGGGTGCACGAGCAGACTCCCGCAGCCCCCGCAGACGTCCCCGCCGACCCCTCCTCCCCGCAGGGTCCGACCCTCTTCGACTGGGAGTTCGCCACCGACCCCTATCCGGCCTACGCCTGGCTGCGCGAGCACTCCCCGGTGCACCGCACCAAGCTCCCCAGCGGGGTGGAGGCCTGGCTGGTGACCCGGTACACCGACGCCCGCCAGGCCCTCGCCGACCAGCGGCTGAGCAAGAATCCCGCGCACCACGCGGAGCCCGCGCACGCCAAGGGGAAGACCGGCATCCCCGGGGAGCGCAAGGCGGAGCTGATGACGCACCTGCTCAACATCGACCCGCCGGACCACACCCGGCTGCGGCGGCTGGTGTCCAAGGCGTTCACCCCGCGCCGGGTCGCCGAGTTCACCCCGCGGGTGCAGGAGCTCACCGACCACCTCATCGACCAGTTCGCGGCGAAGGGGGAGGCCGATCTCATCCACGAGTTCGCCTTCCCGCTCCCCATCTACGCCATCTGCGAGATGCTCGGCGTACCGCGCGAGGACCAGGACGACTTCCGCGACTGGGCCGGCATGATGATCCGCCACGGTGGCGGCCCGCGGGGCGGGGTCGCCCGCTCGGTGAAGCAGATGCGCACCTATCTCGGGGAATTGATCCACCGAAAGCGGGATGATCTGGGCAATGACCTCATCTCGGACCTGATCCGGGCGAGCGACCACGGCGACCACCTGACGGAGGCCGAGGCCACCGCCATGGCTTTCATCCTGCTTTTCGCCGGTTTTGAAACCACGGTGAACCTGATCGGCAACGGGCTGCACTCCCTCTTCATGAACCCGGACCAGCGCGAGCGCCTCCAGGCCTCCCTCGCCGCCGGGGAGACCGGCCTGCTGGCCACCGGGATCGAGGAACTCCTGCGCTACGACGGCCCCGTGGAGCTGGCCACCTGGCGGTTCGCCACCGAACCGATGACCCTCGGCGGCCAGGGGATCGCGGCCGGAGACCCGGTCCTGGTCGTCCTCGCGGCCGCCGACCGGGACCCCGAGCGGTTCGCCGAGCCGGACACCCTCGATCTCTCCCGGACCGACAACCAGCACCTCGGCTACGGGCACGGCATCCACTACTGCCTGGGCGCTCCGCTCGCACGACTTGAAGGGCAGACCGCGCTCGCGAGTTTGCTGACGCGTCTGCCGGATCTGGAACTCGCCGTTCCACCCGAAGAGCTGCGCTGGCGCGGCGGACTCATCATGCGTGGCCTGCGCACTCTCCCCGTCCGCTTCGCACCGTCAAACGCCTGAGCGGCGCCTGACCAGAAGTCAGTTCCCGAGCGAACTTGTGACATGCGTTCGATGGCCGCTAGGTTCTGCCGTTACCCCGCCGTTATGCGAAAGGTGCAGCCTCATGCGTTCCGGGAACGGCCGCCACAGACGCCCCCGTCAGGTGCCCGCGATAGTCGTCACCGCCGGAGTCACCGGCTCCGCGCTGGCCCTGCCGCTGCTCGCCGCCACGAGCGCGAGCGCAGCCGACACCTCCACGTGGGACAAGGTCGCCGAATGCGAGAGCGGCGGCACGTGGAGCGCCAACTTCGGCAGTGGCGCCTACGGCGGGCTCCAGTTCACCCAGGAGGAGTGGCGGGAGGCCGGCGGGCTCGAGTTCGCCGCACGGGCCGACCTCGCGAGCCGGTCCCAGCAGATCGCCGTCGCCGAGCGGGTGCTCGCGGCGCGCGGCCCGCAGGCGTGGCCGATGTGCGCGGCGCCCGCCGGGCTGGACGCGCAGGGCCCCGCCGCGGTGGTGGACCCCGGCCAGACCGGCAGCGGCGCCGCCGGCCGCACGCCGTCCCGCCCGGACGACAAGGTGCCGAACCACGGGACCGGGAAGCCCTCCACGGACTTCGGGGCCCCGACCCCGGCCGCCGTCCCCGACGGCCCGCTCGGCCCGAACCTCGGACTGCCCGTCATGCCGCCGCCGGACCTCCCGGTGCCGGAGCTCCCGACGCCGGACCCCACGGCCCCGGGCAACTCCGGCCACCCGGTGGACCCGAGCGCGCCGGTCGTGCCGCCCACGACCCCGCCCACGACCTCGCCCGCGGCCCCGCCCGCCACCCCGGGCCTGCCGCCGGTGACCCCGGCCGACCCGAGTGCTCCGGCCGACCCGAGTGCCCCCGCGGCCCCGGGCGCCTCCACCGCACCGGGGGCCACGCCCGCGGAGGGCAGCGGCAAGCACCGCGGCGCGCCCGCGGCCGAGGCGCCCGCCACACCTGACGCCGCGTCGAAGCCCACGTACACCGTGAAGGAGGGCGACAGCCTGACGGCCATCGCGGATGCCAAGGGGCTCAAGGGCGGCTGGAACGCCCTCTACTCGGCCAATGAGCAGGTCATCGGCAAGGATGCCAACCTGATCAAGCCCGGACAGAACCTGGATCTAACCGCGCATTAAGGGCACTTCAGCCATCCGGAAAGAGTTGATTGTCCGTTTTCTGTAAGTGAGACATGTGTCTCTTCCGGTCAACTGGCGTGTCCCGCCTCGGGGCTTCCGCAAACCCCGTCCTCACCTGCGCAAACGCCCTCGGAAGGGGCGCAAGTAGGCACCGTTTCCCCCCGATGTCGCTCGTTGAACATCGGGGGGAGACCTGTCTACCTTCTGAATCGCTCGCCACCGCGAGCTCCTTCGACCGCATCGCCGAGTCCTGCCGGCGGACGGGGGGAACAGTCGTCGCGTCAAGCGCCGAAGGCAGGAGCGGGGGAACCAAGGTAGGTGCCGGGAGCGGCCGTTGAAAGACGGTCACGCAACCGGCTAGGGGTCAAGACGTGCGCTAGGTCGCACGGCCGGGCAACTCACTCGCCCGAACCCGACAGCTCACCTCGTAGGCGTCGGTGAGGAGAAACCTCATGCTGCTTTCCGGCAAGGGCAAGCACCGTCGCGCCGCCAAGGCCGCCCGCATCGTCACGCTCGCCGGTGTCGCCGGCGCCGTCGTCGCGGCGCCCCTGATGGCCGCGGGCACCGCGAGCGCCGCCACCGCTTCCGAGTGGGACCGCGTCGCGCAGTGCGAGTCCGGTGGCAACTGGGCCATCAACACGGGCAACGGCTACTACGGCGGCCTGCAGTTCTCTTCCTCCACCTGGGCCGCGTACGGCGGCAAGGCGTACGCCCCGCAGGCCAACCAGGCCTCGAAGTCCCAGCAGATAGCCATCGCCGAGAAGGTCCTCAAGGGCCAGGGCAAGGGCGCCTGGCCGTCCTGCGGCGTGGGCCTGTCGAACTCCGCCTACGGCGGTGGCGCCTCGACCGAGACCAAGAAGACCGAGACGAAGAAGACCGAGCCGAAGAAGTCCGAGACCAAGAAGTCCGAGCCGAAGAAGTCCGAGCCGAAGAAGACGGAGCCGAAGCGCTCCGAGACCCCGGCCCCGACCACCCGCTCCGAGCGCACCGAGGCCGTGAAGACCGGCAACGGTTCGTACGAGGTCAAGTCCGGCGACACCCTGGGCGACATCGCCGACGCGAACGGCGTCAAGGGCGGCTGGGAGAAGCTCTTCGAGCTGAACAAGGACATCGTGTCGGACGCCGACCTGATCTACCCGGGTCAGAAGCTGAAGCTCAGCTGAACAATGCGGCAATAGCCGCAGGTGTCTTCACCACACGTGACAGCCCCACCGCCCGGCGCGCCTTCCCCCCGCGCGCCGGGCGGCGGCGTTTGCGCAGGGCGAACCGCCCATCTCAAGAGTCCTATGTCCTGGAACAGGGGTATTCGGGCCCTTTTTCGTCCCAGGACCCGGGCGGTCGGCTGGCCGAGTGCCCGGAGCCGGTTAGGCTCTAAGCGGCAAGGCCGTCCCACGGCCTGACATGCCGCCGCACACCCAGCGTCACATCCCAGAAGGAGATGCTCGTGCCGTCCATCGACGTCGTCGTAGCCCGGGAAATCCTGGACTCCCGAGGCAACCCCACGGTCGAGGTCGAGGTGGGCCTCGACGATGGCAGCACCGGCCGTGCTGCTGTCCCGTCCGGCGCCTCCACCGGAGCGTTCGAAGCCGTAGAGCTCCGTGACGGTGACCCCAACCGCTACCTCGGCAAGGGCGTCGAGAAGGCCGTCCTCGCCGTCATCGAGCAGCTCGGCCCGGAGCTCGTCGGCTACGACGCCACCGAGCAGCGCCTGATCGACCAGGCGATGATCGACCTGGACGCCACCGAGAACAAGGGCTCCCTCGGCGCCAACGCCATCCTCGGCGTCTCCCTCGCCGTCGCGCACGCCGCGTCCGAGGCCTCGGACCTTCCGCTCTTCCGCTACCTCGGCGGCCCGAACGCGCACCTGCTGCCCGTTCCGATGATGAACATCCTCAACGGTGGGTCGCACGCCGACTCCAACGTGGACATCCAGGAGTTCATGATCGCCCCGATCGGCGCGGAGTCCTTCTCCGAGGCGCTGCGCTGGGGTGCCGAGGTCTACCACACCCTCAAGAAGGTCCTGCACACCAAGGGCCTGTCCACCGGTCTCGGTGACGAGGGCGGCTTCGCCCCGAACCTGGAGTCCAACCGCGCCGCGCTCGACCTCATCGTCGAGGCCATCAAGCAGGCCGGCTACACCCCGGGCAAGGACATCGCGCTCGCGCTCGACGTCGCCGCGTCCGAGTTCTACAAGGACGGCAAGTACGAGTTCGAGGGCCAGTCCCGCTCGGCCGCCGAGATGACCGAGTACTACGAGGAGCTCGTCGCGGCGTACCCGCTCGTCTCCATCGAGGACCCGCTGTTCGAGGACGACTGGGCCGGCTGGAAGACCGTCACCGAGCGCATCGGCTCCAAGGTGCAGATCGTCGGCGACGACCTCTTCGTCACCAACCCGGAGCGCCTGGCCCGCGGTATCGAGGAGGGCTCCGCGAACGCCCTGCTCGTGAAGGTGAACCAGATCGGTTCGCTGACCGAGACCCTCGACGCCGTCGAGATGGCCCAGCGCAACGGCTTCAAGTGCATGATGTCGCACCGCTCCGGCGAGACCGAGGACGTCACCATCGCCGACCTCGCCGTCGCCGTGAACTGCGGCCAGATCAAGACCGGCGCCCCGGCCCGCTCGGACCGCGTCGCCAAGTACAACCAGCTGCTGCGCATCGAGGAGATCCTCGACGACGCCGCCGTGTACGCGGGCCGCAGCGCGTTCCCCCGCTTCAAGGGCTAATCACGGCTCCAGAGGTCTAGCCTCCGTACGTCCCCGCACTCGGTCCCGTACCGTGTGCGGGGACGTATTGCGTCGTACGCGCACACAGGGGAGGCGGATCAATGGCCGGGAACCGGGATCGGTTCTCCACCTTCTCCACCGCGACCAGGCTCAAGCAGCTCGGCGAGCGGACCGCCGCCCACGTCTACCGCTCGCAGTCGCGCCGCCAGGTCCGCCGCAGCCGGCTCACCGGACGCGCCGCCCTCCTGGTGCTCGTCCTCTGTACCCTGGTCGTCGCCCTCGCGTATCCGATGCGCCAGTACGTCTCCCAGCGCGCGGAGATCGCGGAGCAGCAGCGGGCCGCCGCGACCGCACGGGACCGCCTGGAGCGGCTCCGCGACGAGAAGGCCCGCTGGCAGGACGACGCGTACGCCGAGCAGCAGGCGCGCAAGCACCTGCACTTCCTGCGCCCGGGGGAGATCGGCTACATCATGACCGCCCCCGGAGCCGACGCGCCCGAGCGGCACCGCACCGGCCAGCCCGGCGCGGACCGGCCCTGGTACTCGAACGTCTGGGACGGCGTCGACAAGGCCGACCGCCCGGGCGACTGAGCACCGCACCCATCCACGAGAACGAAGAGACTTCCTCCAGGCATGCAGACGCCCCCGCCCCAGACCGACCGGACCGAGCCGACCGACGCCGACGTCGAGGCGTTCCAGCAGCAGCTCGGCCGCCCGCCGCGCGGGCTGCGCGCCATCGCGCACCGCTGCCCCTGCGGCCAGCCGGACGTGGTGGAGACCGCCCCGCGACTCCCCGACGGCACCCCCTTCCCGACGCTGTACTACCTGACGTGCCCGCGCGCCGCCGGCGCCATCGGCACGCTGGAGGCGAACGGCGTGATGAAGGAGATGCAGGCCCGGCTCGCCGAGGACCCGGAGCTCGCCGCCGCGTACCGCAAGGCGCACGAGGACTACATCCAGCGCCGTGACGCCATCGAGGTGCTCCAGGGCTTCCCGAGCGCCGGCGGCATGCCGGACCGGGTGAAGTGCCTGCACGTGCTGGTCGGCCACTCCCTGGCCGCGGGCCCGGGCGTGAACCCGTTCGGCGACGAGGCCCTCGCGATGCTGCCGGAGTGGTGGGCCAAGGGCCCCTGCGTCACCCCGTGCGCGGACAAGAAGGAAGAGGACGCGAAGTGACCCGGGTCGCGGGCATCGACTGCGGTACGAACTCCATCCGGCTCCTCGTCGCGGACCTGGACCCGGCCACCGGGGACCTCGTCGAGCTGGACCGCAGGATGACCATCGTCCGGCTCGGCCAGGGCGTGGACAAGACCGGCCGGCTCGCCCCGGAGGCCCTGGAGCGCACCTTCGCCGCCTGCCGCGAGTACGCGGCGGTGATCAAGGAGCTGGGTGCGGAGCGGGTGCGCTTCGTGGCCACGTCCGCCTCCCGGGACGCCGAGAACCGGGACGACTTCGTGCGCGGGGTCAAGGAGATCCTGGGCGTCGAGCCCGAGGTGATCTCCGGCGAGGAGGAGGCGGAGTTCTCCTTCACCGGCGCCACCAAGGAGCTCGCCGCGCACGAGCACCTGCAGCGGCCGTTCCTGGTGGTGGACATCGGGGGCGGCTCGACCGAGTTCGTGGTCGGCGAGGAGCACGTGCGGGCCGCGCGCTCCGTGGACGTGGGCTGCGTCCGGATGACCGAGCGCCACCTGGTGGTGGACGGGGTCGTCACCGACCCGCCGACCCCCGAGCAGATCGCCGCGATGCGGGCCGACATCGAGGCCGCGCTGGACCTGGCCGAGGAGTCCGTCCCGCTGCGCGAGGCCCGCACCCTGGTGGGTCTGGCCGGCTCGGTGACCACGGCCGCGGGGATCGCCCTCGGCCTGCCGGAGTACGTCTCGTCGAAGATCCACCACTCCCGGATGTCCTACGAGCAGGTCCGGGAGATCAGCGGGCGGATGCTGACGGCGACGCACGCCGAGCGCGCCGCGATCCCCGTGATGCACCCGGGGCGGGTGGACGTGATCGGCGCGGGCGTGCTGGTCCTGCTGGCCGTCATGGAGCGGATCGGCGCCTCGGAGGTCGTCGTCTCGGAGCATGACATCCTGGACGGGATCGCCTGGTCCGTCGCCTGAGACGGGGCGCGCCGGTCAGCGGATTCCCAGGCGGAACGGTCTGTTCGGCCGTCCGAAGAGGGGTCTGAGGGGGACTTTGGTCCCCTGATCCACATCAAGTTCGTGAAGTTCTTCACAAGGAAAAGGGGTCTGTTGGGCGACCGGAAGGGCCGTTGGGGGCTCTTCGGGGGCCCACAGGCCCCTTTCTCCGTCCGTTCGTGCGAATGTCGGAGGCAACGGGTTCCGCATCAGACGTATGGACAAAAGCCGGTGGTCCAGTCCGGTTGAGCGCCTACATCCCAGTTCAGGACGGGTGAACAACGACTCCCGTTACACCGTGGTTCCCGTTGCGCGCCATGACCTCCGTCACGTGGGCCGCGGAGTGTAGCAGAGGGTCCCGGACAGCTTGTGAAGGGGCTCACGAGCATCACCCCTTGGGGTGCTGGATACTCGTTCCATGAGCACCACGGAGCGTCCCAGGATCCTCGTTGTAGGAGGTGGGTACGTAGGCCTGTACGCAGCCAAGCGCATCATGAAGAAGATGCGCTACGGCGAGGCGACCGTCACGGTCGTCGACCCGCGGTCGTACATGACCTACCAGCCCTTCCTCCCCGAAGTGGCCGCAGGCAGCATCTCGCCTCGGCACGTCGTCGTCCCGCTGCGACGCGTGCTGCCCAAGGCTGAGGTACTCACCGGCCGGGTCACCAGCATCGACCAGGACCGCAAGGTCGCCGTCGTCACGCCGCTGGTCGGCGAGGCGTACGAGCTGCCCTTCGACTACCTGGTGATCGCGCTCGGCGCCGTCTCCCGCACCTTCCCGATCCCCGGCCTCGCCGAACAGGGCATCGGCATGAAGGGCGTCGAAGAGGGCATCGGCCTGCGCAACCACGTCCTCGAGCAGCTCGACAAGGCCGAGTCCACGACGGACGAGAACGTCCGCCGCAAGGCCCTCACCTTCGTCTTCGTCGGCGGCGGCTTCGCCGGCGCCGAGACGATCGGCGAGGTCGAGGACATGGCCCGCGACGCCGCGAAGTACTACTCCACGATCAAGCGCGAGGACATGCGCTTCATCCTGGTCGACGCGGCCGACAAGATCCTTCCCGAGGTCGGGCCCAAGCTCGGCACCTGGGGCAAGGAGCACCTCGAGTCCCGCGGCATCGAGATCTACCTCAACACCTCGATGGACTCCTGCGTGGACGGCCACGTGGTGCTGAAGAACGGCCTCGAGGTCGACTCCAACACCATCGTCTGGACCGCGGGCGTCAAGCCCAACCCGGTGCTGGCCCGCTACGGCCTGCCGCTGGGCCCGCGCGGCCACGTCGACGCCGACCCGACCCTCCAGGTCAAGGGCACCGACTACATCTGGACCGCGGGCGACAACGCCCAGGTTCCGGACCTTGCCGCCCGCAAGGCCGGCGTCGAGAACGCCTGGTGCCCGCCGAACGCCCAGCACGCGCTGCGCCAGGCCAAGGTCCTCGGCGACAACGTCATCTCCGGGATGCGCGGCTTCCCGCAGAAGGACTACGCCCACTCCAACAAGGGTGCGGTGGCGGGCCTCGGCCTCCACAAGGGCGTCGCGATGATCGTCATGGGCAAGATGAAGATCAAGCTCAAGGGCCGGCTCGCCTGGTACATGCACCGTGGCTACCACGGCATGGCCATGCCGACCTGGAACCGCAAGATCCGCGTCTTCGCCGACTGGACCCTCGGCATGTTCCTCAAGCGCGAGGTCGTCTCCCTCGGAGCGCTGGAGACCCCGCGCGAGGAGTTCTACGAGGCCGCCAAGCCGGCGCCGGCGCCGGCTCCGGCCGCCGCCGCAGCCCCGGCCCAGAAGGCCAAGGCCTCCTGACCCGGGCCTGACGGCACGGCACGAACGAAGCACGACCCCGAAGGGGCCGCCCGCCATCCGTGGTGCGGGCGGCCCCTTCGGCGTACCCGCGGCCCGTAGTGGGTAGACGGAGGGGTCGGAGTTTTTGTGGAGGTGCGCCATGAACGACGCCGCGCCGCGGCTGGCTGCTCTAGCCGAGACCCTGCTGGGAGCCCCGCTGCCCGTGCGCATCCGTGCGTGGGACGGCAGCGAGGCGGGCCCGCCCAGTGGTCCCGTGCTCGTCGTCCACCGCCGCCGTGCCGTGCGCCGGATGCTGTGGAAGCCGGGCGAGCTGGGCCTGGCCCGCGCCTGGGTCGCGGGCGAACTGACCGTCGAGGGCGACCTGTTCGAGCTGCTGGACCGGGTGGCGGGGCTGCTCTGGGAGAAGGAGCACGACCTCCCGCCCGCCGCCCCCGCGGCCGCCTCCGGCCCCGCCGGGCAGCCGGCCGGCCGGACCGGGCCGCTCGCGGCCCTGGGGGGCATCGCCCGCCGTGCGAAGGAGGCCCGCCCGGCCGCCCTGCCGGAAGCCGCCCGACTGCTGCGCAACCCCCCGCAGCGGGCCGCCCTACGCGAGCTGGTCGCGCTCGCCGGACCGCTGCCGCCGCCCGCGCCCCCGGCCGAGGAGGCGACTCTCCGGCGCGGCGGGCCGCGGCACAGCAAGGGACGGGACCGGCAGGCCGTCAGCCACCACTACGACGTCGGCAACGACTTCTACGAACGCGTGCTCGGCCCCTCGATGGTGTACTCCTGCGCGTACTGGACGCCCGGCGGGAGCCTGGAGGCGGCCCAGTACGACAAGCTCGACCTCGTCTCCCGCAAACTCGCCCTGAAGCCCGGCGACCGGCTCCTCGACGTCGGCTGCGGCTGGGGCTCCATGGCGGTGCACGCGGCCCGCGAGTACGGCGTCCGGGTCACCGGCATCACGCTCTCCCGCGAGCAGGCCGCGTACGCCCTCAAACGGGTCGCCGACGAGGGCCTGACCGAGCGGGTCGAGATCCGGATCCAGGACTACCGGGACGTCAAGGACGGCCCGTACGACGCCATTTCCTCCATCGGGATGGCCGAACACGTCGGCGCCGACCGCTACCGGGACTACGCCCGCACCCTGCACGCCCTGCTCCGGCCGGGCGGACGGCTGCTGAACCACCAGATCGCCCGCCCCCCGGAGCCCGACGAAGAGGCGTACCGCATCGACGAGTTCATCGACGCCTACGTCTTCCCCGACGGGGAGCTCTCCCCGCTCGGCAGCACCGTCGGCGAGCTGGAGCGGGCCGGCTTCGAGGTCCGCGACGTGGAGGCGCTGCGCGAGCACTACGCGCTGACCCTGCGGGCCTGGGTGGCGCGGCTGGAGGAGCACTGGGAGGAGTGCGTACGGCTGACCTCGCCCGGACGGGCCCGGGTCTGGCTGCTGTACATGGCGGCCTGCGCGCTGGGCTTCGAGCACGGCCGGCTCGGCGTCAACCAGGTTCTCGCGGTGCGGCCTTCGGCGGCGGGCGGGTCGGGGCTGCCGCTGCGGCTGCGCACCTGGGGCGCGTAGGACGCGGGCACGCGCAGGGCCCCGGGGCGGCTGCCCCGGGGCCCTGCGCGATCCGTGCCGCGACCGGTCCTACTCGGTCTTGATGGCGGTCAGCATGTTCAGGCGGGCGGCGCTGCGGGCCGGCCACATGGCGGCCAGGACGCCGACCAGTCCGGCGAGGGCGAAGAAGATCGCGATCCGGTCGAAGGGGATGACCAGCGAGTAGCCCGGGATCGAGCCCGCGATGGTCTTGCCGCCGGACCAGGCGAGGAAGACGCCCACGCCGATGCCGAGGACCGCGCCGAAGAGCGAGATGACCACGGCCTCCAGGCGGATCATGTTCTTGACCCGGCCCCGGTCGAGGCCGACGGCCCGCAGCATGCCGATCTCCTGCTGGCGCTCGTAGACCGACATCGCGAGGGTGTTGACCACGCCGAGGACGGCGATGATCAGGGCCATGCCGAGCAGGCCGTACATGATGTTCAGGGCCGTGTTGATCTCGCCGGCCATCTCGTTGCGCATGTCGGCCTTGTCGGAGACCTTGATGGCCGGGCTCTTGCCCAGGGCGTCGACGACGGCCTGCTGGTTCGCCTTGGAGGCGCCGCCGGCGGTCTTGACGAGGACCTCGGGCAGGTACTGCTCCTCGTTGTGGGAGGCGAGGATCTTGTTGTCGAGGACGTAGTCGTCGAGCTGGTCCTTGCCGTCGAAGACCGCGCCGACCTGGAGCTTGCCCTTCTGGCCGTCGAGGAACTGGGCGTCGACGCTGGAGCCGACCTTCAGGCCCTTCTTCTCCGCCTCCTTCGCGGAGACCATCAGCTGACCCTGGCCGAGGGCGGCGAGGTTGCCTGCCGTGGTCCGGACGTCCAGTACGTCGGCCAGCGCGGCCGGGTTGACGCCGTTGACCATCTGGGAGGTGCCGGCGAGCTTGATGAACTCGCGGGTCTTGGGGGAGACGGCGGTGACGCCCTTGCCCTTCTCCAGCGCCGGGAGCACGGACTTGTCGAGGTTCATGCCGTCGCCGGCCATCGTGACCCGGTAGTCGGCCTTGATGTTCTGCGTGGTCGCCTTGTCGACGGCCTGGCCGACGGTGACGCCCATGACGGACATCGCGGTGACCAGGGTCAGACCGATCGTCAGGGAGGCGGCGGTGACGGCGGTGCGGCGCGGGTTGCGGACCGCGTTCTGCGCGGCGAGCTTGCCGGCGACGCCGAAGACCTTCTCCAGCAGCGGGCGGACGGTGGCGATGACCGGGCGGGACAGCATCGGCAGCAGCACGAAGAGGCCGATGACGAGGAAGAAGGCGCCGCCCGCGATGGTCGTGCGGCCCTCGCTCTTCTGGCTCACGCCGAGGAAGACCACGCCGATGCCCGCGAAGGCCACGATGCTGCCGAGGGAGTTGCGCAGCACCAGGGACTTCATGGTGGCGGGCAGGTGGGCGCTGCCCATGGCGGCGACCGGGGCGATCCTGCTGCTGCGCCAGGCCGGCAGCAGGGCGGCGAGCATGGTGACCAGGACGCCGATGACCAGGGCGATCACCACGGTGGCCGGGGCGATGATGAGCGAGCCGGCCGGGATCTTGGCGTCGAAGAGGCCCATCGCCGAGCGCATGGCGACGGCGAGGCCGATGCCCGACACCATGCCGATGGCCGAGGAGACGATGCCGACGACGGCGGCCTCGGCGAGGACCGAGCGCCTGACCTGGGCGCGGTTGGCGCCGACGGCGCGCAGCAGGGCCAGTTCCCTGGTGCGCTGGGCGACCAGCATGGTGAAGGTGTTGTAGATGAGGAAGATGCCCACGAAGAGGGAGACGCCGGCGAAGATCAGCAGGCCGGTGCTCATGCCGGACATGGCCCGCTCGATCATCCTGGCCTGCTCGGCGGCGAGCGCGGCGCCGGTCTTGGCCTCGGAGTTCTTGCCGAGGAGGGGCTTGATCTCGGTCAGCAGCTGGTCGGCGGTGGTGCCCGCCTTGGCGCCGACGGACAGCTCGCTGTAGAAGCCGGGCTGGAGGTAGAGCTCCTGGGCGACGGCGGTGTCGAACAGGACCAGGCTGCCGCCCGCGTTGACGGCGCCGTCCTCCGTGGTGAAGACGCCGGAGAGGGCGTACTCCTTGACCGGCCCGTTGGTGGCGACGCGGACCTTGTCGCCGACCTTGTACTTGCCCTTGGCGGCCGAGTCCTTGTCGAGGGCGATCTGCCCGGCGTTGGCCGGGCCGGTGCCGTCGGTGAAGTCGTAGCGCGGGTCCTTGCCGTCCTTGACGGGGGCGTAGTTGGAGCCGGCGTTGGCCCAGCCGCTGCCGATCAGCTTGCCGTTCTCGTCGCCGACGCCGGCGAATCCGGTGACGCGGCCGGAGACGGAGTCGACGCCCCTGAGTGCCTTGACCTTGTCGAGGGTCTGCTGGCTGATGCCGGGGTCGCCCTCCTTCTCGCCGTCCTCGTTGCGGGAGGCCCCGTGGTCGGTGACGGAGACCGCGACGCCGTCGTACGACTTCGCGGACTGGTTGGACATGGCGTTGCTGAGGGTGTCGGTGAAGACGAGGGTGCCGGAGACGAAGGCGACGCCGAGGGTGACGGCGAGCACCGTCATCAACAGCCGGGCCTTGTGCGCGAGGACGTTGCGCAGCGCGGTACGGAACATGGTGGAGGAGTCCAGGGGAGTCGGGGGGCGGCGGCGGAGGCGGTGGCGGGGCCGGGCGGCAGGGGCGCCGGAGGGGCGCGGTGCCTCAGCTCGTGCGGCCCTTGGCGTCGAAGGCCTTCATGCGGTCCAGCACGCCGTCCGCGGTGGGCCCGTACATCTCGTCGACGATCCGGCCGTCGGCGAGGAAGATGACGCGGTCCGCGTAGGAGGCGGCGACCGGGTCGTGGGTGACCATCACGACGGTCTGGCCGAGCTCGCGCACCGAGTTGCGCAGGAAGCCGAGGACCTCGGCGCCGGAGCGGGAGTCGAGGTTTCCGGTGGGCTCGTCACCGAAGATGATCTCGGGCCGGGAGGCCAGGGCGCGGGCCACGGCCACGCGCTGCTGCTGGCCGCCGGAGAGCTGGGTGGGTCGGTGGGAGAGGCGGCCGGAGAGGCCGACCATCTCGATGACCGTGTTCAGCCACTGCTTGTCGGGCTTGCGGCCGGCGATGTCCATGGGGAGCGTGATGTTCTCCAGGGCCGTCAGGGTCGGCAGCAGGTTGAAGGCCTGGAAGATGAAGCCGATCTTGTCCCGGCGCAGCTGGGTGAGCTGCTTGTCCTTGAGGGAGCCCAGCTCGGTCTCGCCGATGCGGACGGAGCCCTCGGTGAAGGTGTCCAGGCCGGCGACGCAGTGCATCAGCGTGGACTTGCCGGAGCCCGAGGGGCCCATGATCGCGGTGAACTGGCCCTGCCCGAAGTCCACGGAGACCTTGTCGAGGGCGACCACCTGGGTCTCGCCCTGGCCGTACACCTTGGAGAGGCCCGTGGCGCGGGCGGCCGCGGCCCGGGTGGTGTGCGGGGCGTAGTTCATGGTGGTCACGGGACGGCTCCTCGGGTCTGCACTGCGGGGACCCGTCCATCGTCTCCGCGCCCACCCCCGCCGGGGATCAGCCGTGGTGACCGTTCTCCGGCCCACTGGAGTCTGACCGCGGGGGCGTCCGCCTACGCCTCTGGTATGACGGCGACCCTGATGCCGCCGCCGGGCCAGGGGGAGGCGCGGGGTGGCGCGCCGGGTGGCGGGAGGGGTGGCGCGGCCATCGAAATCCCGTCATTCCCGGATCGGGGGTGATCGTCTCCGAGAAGGTGCCCACCGTGCGTTCTGCGGCCTGACGACCCCTCAAGCGCCAATAAAATAAGACAACATCGGAAAGAGGGCCAGGTGGCGGCAGGGGTCTTCCGGATAGGCTCGGGGCAGCGCTGAAGGCTTTATCTCGGGGGCCGCCACGCCCTGCCCGGATGGTGGAATGCAGACACGGCGAGCTTAAACCTCGCTGACCTTCGGGTCGTGCCGGTTCAAGTCCGGCTCCGGGCACTCCCCAGCTCCCGCGAGGCCCGGTCGATTTATCCCCTGCGCTTCGCCCTCCCTTCTCCTAAGATCCTCCTCCAGCAGTAGGGTGCTTTTTTTGCGAGCGCATTACTCTTGATGCAAGGCCGCGCTCGGTGGCCACGGAGGAGTGAGATGAGGAGCAGTAACCCGGTCTTCTCGCGACGGGGGTTCAGCCGCGACAACGGTGGCTACGCGGGCTTTGACGCGCAGCAGCAGCACCAGCAGGCCGGGACCAACCCGTACGCGACGAACCCGTACGCGACGGACCCGGCGACGGGCATGCCCCAGGCCCCGGCGCGCACCAACGCGATGACCATGGACGACGTCGTGAGCCGCACGGGCATGACGCTCGGCACGCTCTTCGTGACGGCGACGCTGTCCTGGGTCCTTCTGCCGGTCGACCCGGCGAACCTCGGCAAGTCGTACGGCATCGCCATCGGCGCGGCTCTCGTCGCGTTCGTGCTGGCGATGGTCCAGTCCTTCAAGCGCACGCCGGTACCGGCGCTGATCCTGGGCTACGCGGCGCTGGAGGGTGTCTTCCTCGGCGTCATCAGCGCGGCCACCAGCACCTACCTCGGCGCCGGCGTGGTCATCCAGGCCGTCATGGGCACGATGTGCGTCTTCGGCGCCGTGCTCCTCGGCTACAAGATGGGCTGGATCCGCGTCAACCGGCGCTTCACCGGCTTCGTCATGGCCGCCGCGCTGGGCTTCATCATGCTGATGCTCGCGAACTCGCTGTTCATGCTCTTCGGCGGCGGTGACGGCCTCGGCTTCCGCAGCGGCGGCCTCGGCCTCCTGTTCGGTGCCATCGGTGTCATCCTCGGCGCCTGCTTCCTCGCCCTCGACTTCAAGCAGGTCGAGGACGGCATCACGTACGGCGCCCCGCGCGAGGAGGCCTGGCTGGCGGCCTTCGCCCTCACCATGACCCTGGTGTGGATCTACGTCGAGATGCTGCGCATCTTCCAGATCCTCTCGGGCGACGACTAGTAGTACCGGCGGCCACCCGGCGCGCCCACTGCATGGGGAAGGCCCCGCGAGCACGTGCTCGCGGGGCCTTCCCGTGTCTAGGGGTACGTGGACAGGAGGGGGATGTGGACAGGGTCAGCCGAACCGGCGTGCGGCCCGGCGCAGGTCGTACTCGTGGATGATCGCCTTGGCCTGGCCGTACGACAGTTCGTGCGCGCCGCGCAGCCAGCTGACCTTCTCCTCGAACCGGACGAGGGAGGGGCCTTCGTCCACGGTGCGGAGCCAGTCGGACACTTCACGACCGGTGGTCAGGGGGATTCTGTCGATCATGTTGCGGTGGGTCTGCTCGGAGAACTCTACGGACATGGGCGCCTCCGGAAGGTTGCCGTGCTGTTCTCTTCACGTCACCGTGCCGGAGAGTTCGCGCGTTGGCAATGGTGCGCGGACGGCGCGTAAGGTCGGCCGGGTGCTCGATACTTCACCCCTGACCGCCGCCGTGGAACGTTTCGCGGACCGGCTGCGCGCCGCACCGCAGAGCCGCCTGCAGCAAGGAGCCGCCGAAGCGGCACTGGAGCTGGCCCGGGAGCTCTCGGCGAGAGCACAGGCCCTTGAGGGCGCGGCGGGCGCGGCGGGCGCCCCGGTGCGGGAGATGCCGGACGCGGGGATCTTCGTCGTCGGGGACCAGGTGGCGGTGGCCGGCGCCGATCTCGCCGAGGCGCTGCGCGGCGTACCGGCCCCGGACAGCGCGAAGGCCCCGTCCGAGGTACTGGACGAGGCCGTGCGGCTGGTGGAGCTGGCCGAGGCTAGAGCGATGCGATGACGCGGTCCGCGAGGATGTAGACGTTGCTGTCCGGGTCCTCGGCGTCGCCGCAGGAGAAGGTCAGCGCGTAGGCGCCGGAGATGCCCGAGCCGCCGAGCAGGACCGGAGCGGTGCCCGAGCGCAGGGCCTCGGCGAGGCGCTCCGCGGTCTCCCGGTGCCCCGGGGTCATACAGAGCGTGGTGCCGTCCGTGAAGACGTACACGTCGAGGGTGCCCAGCGGGCCGGGGCGGACGTCCGCGAGGGCCGTACGGGCCTCCGCGAGCTCCTCCAGGCGGCTGACCGTGCGCTCGTGGTCGGCGCCGGGGTGCGAGGCCTGGACCGGCACGAAGTCGGGGTGCGAGGGGTGGCGCCGGCGGGCGGCGGCCAGCTCGGCCGAGTCCTCCGGGTACGGGTTCTCGTCGAGGGCGTCGTCACCGAGCACCGGCTCCAGGCCCACCATGTCGGCCTGCCGGGGCAGGAAGACGTGCGGGCTGTCCTCGCCGAGGCCGGGCAGGCCGCCCAGCAGCGAGGGGGCGTCGGCGGCGTCACGGGCCTCCTGCGCGGCCCAGAAGGCGCGCGCCTCGGCCAGCTCGCGCTCGCGCTCCTCGGCGAGGGCTTCGGCCACGGCGGCTCGTATCTCGGCGGCGGGGGACTCGACGGCGCTGCGGGCGTGCGGAACGGTCGCACCGCGGGGGTGCGCCGGCATCGCCAGCTCGCTGCGCAGGGCCGTGACCTGCTTGCGCAGGCCGTGGACGGCGTGCAGCGCAGCAGCGCCGACGGCCGTGGCAGCGGCCGCGGTCAGCAGCAGGGCAAGAGACATGGCGCTCACTGAGTGACTCCCGGTGTGATTCGATCCCCCGACTTCCTACATCAGAGTGTCCTGACCTGGGAATGGCGTGCAGTGCATTACGTCACGAATTGGACAGGGCTTTCGTCCCGAGGAACCCCTTCGCATGCCATCTGACCTGCATATATGCGAATCCCCCAGGAGATAAGTCACATCCTGGGGGAGATTCGGTCACAGGTCGGCCGCGACGGGGTTGGATCCGGTGTCAGTACGCCGCAAGGGACCTGGCCGGATCCCTTGCGGCGCCTGGGCCCGCTCTTGGTCAGATCAGCTCAGCCGCTCGATGACCATGGCCATGCCCTGCCCGCCGCCGACGCACATGGTCTCCAGACCGAACTGCTTGTCGTGGAACTGCAGGCTGTTGATCAGCGTGCCGGTGAGGCGGGCGCCGGTCATCCCGAAGGGGTGACCGACGGCGATGGCCCCGCCGTTGACGTTCAGCTTGTCGAGGGGGATCTCCAGGTCCCGGTAGGACGGGATGACCTGGGCCGCGAAGGCCTCGTTGATCTCGAAGAGGTCGATGTCGCCGACGGTCAGGCCGGCCCGCTTCAGGGCCTGCTTCGACGCCTCGACCGGGCCCAGGCCCATGATCTCGGGGGAGAGGCCGGTGACGCCGGTGGAGACGATCCGGGCCAGCGGGGTCAGGCCCAGCTCGCGGGCCTTGGTGTCGCTCATGATGACGACCGCGGCGGCGCCGTCGTTCAGCGGGCAGCAGTTGCCGGCCGTGACGAGGCCGTCGGGGCGGAAGACGGGCTTGAGGCCCTCGACGCCCTCCAGGGTCACGCCGGCGCGCGGGCCGTCGTCCGTCGAGACGACCGTGCCGTCCGGGGTGGTCACCGGGGTGATCTCCCGCTCCCAGAAGCCGTTCTTGATGGCGGCCTCGGCGAGGTTCTGCGAGCGGACGCCGAACTCGTCCATGTCCCGGCGGGTCACGCCCTTGATGCGGGCCAGGTTCTCGGCGGTCTGGCCCATCGCGATGTACGCGTCGGGGACCAGGCCGTCCTCGCGGGGGTCGCGCCAGGACGAGCCCTCGCTCTGCGCGACGGAGGCCGTCCGGGCCTCCGCCTCGGCGAAGATCGGGTTGTGGGTGTCGGGCCACGAGTCCGAGTTGCCCTTCGCGAACCGCGACACCATCTCGACACCGGCCGAGATGAAGACGTCGCCCTCGCCCGCCTTGATCGCGTGCAGCGCCATCCGGGAGGTCTGCAGCGAGGAGGAGCAGTACCGGGTGATCGTGGTGCCCGGCAGGAAGTCCATCCCCATCTGCACGGCGACGATGCGGGCCAGGTTGTTGCCCTGCTCACCGCCCGGCAGGCCGCAGCCCAGCATCAGGTCCTCGACCTCGCGGGGGTCCAGCTCGGGGACCTTGGCGAGGGCGGCCTGGATGATCGTGGCCGTCAGGTCGTCCGGGCGGATGTCCTTGAGGGACCCCTTGAAGGCGCGCCCGATGGGCGAGCGGGCGGTGGAAACGATGACGGCTTCGGGCATCGGGACTCCAAGGGGGTGCGTGCGTCGTTGCGGGACCGCATGCGAAGTTACCGCCCCGTACGGTCGAGGTCACCGCCCGTGCGGTGTGATGCCGGTCGCTCCCGCGGGGTCGCAGGGGGTGCGGCGCCGCTGCCGGGGCTCTGCCCCGGACCCCGCTCCTCAAACGCCGGCGGGGCTGGGTGTTGCCCGGCGGCACGGAAACCGCCCTGCGGGCAATCCAGCCGCGCTTGGCGGACGGCAGGAGCCGTATCCAGCCCCTCCGGCGTTTGAGGAGCGGGGTCTGGGGCGGAGCCCCAGGTCTTTGAGCCGCGCCTACGGGCCGGAGAGGTCGGCGGCGGCCTGAGCCGGCTCGGTGGGGGCGGGGTCCTCGGACGGCAGGCGCCGGCGGCGGCGGTGCTTGAGGAGGACCCAGGGACCGCGGGCCGCGGTGACCTCCGTACCGGCCTGCCCCGCGGCGGCCGACGCCGCCTTGGCCACCGGCAGCATGTCCTCGTCGCGGGACACGTCCAGCCGGTCGGACTCCGGCCACAGCGACAGCGCCGCGCACAGCGTGGGCAGCACGGCCATCGCCGCGGTCGCGTACCCCTCCGCCGAGGGGTGGTAGGAGTCCGGGCCGAACATCTCCCGGGGGTTCGCCGCGAACTCCGGCCCGAGGAGGTCTCCCATCGAGACCGTACGGGCGCCCAGCGCGACCACCCCTATGGTCTGCGCGGCCGCCAGCTGCCGCGAGACCCGCCGGGCCAGCCACCGCAGCGGCTGGTACACCGGCTCGATCGTGCCCAGGTCGGGGCAGGTGCCGACCACGACCTCGGCGCCGGCCATGCGCAGCCTCCGCACCGCCGAGGTGAGGTGGCGCACCGACTGGGTGGGCGGCATCCGCCGGGTCACGTCGTTCGCGCCGATCATGATCACGCACACGTCCGGCGCGGGCCGCTCGCCGTCCGGGCCGTCGATCAGCAGCCCGACCTGGCGGTCCAGGTCGTCCGACATGGCCCCCGACACGGCCACGTTGCGCAGTTCCACGGGCCGCTCGGCCACCGCCGCCAGCCCGGAGGCCAGCAGGGCCGCCGGGGTCTGTCTGGCGCGTCGTACGCCGAGCCCCGCGGCCGTGGAATCGCCCAGCATGGCCAGCCGCAGCGGGCCCGGCCCCTGCTCCGTCCCGTTGAACTCGCCCCCGTACAGCCCGTCCGCGCGCGGCGGATCGCCCAGCCCGGTTCCCACGGTCCGCTTGGCGAACTGCATCTCCGCCACCACGAGGCCCACCGCGGCGGCCCCGACCAGCCCGAGCCCGCCCCCGCCGTACGCTGCCCCCGCCGCGATCCGGCGGGCCGTTCTCGCCCTGGACACCCTTCAGGCCACCTCGCTTCTCTGACTGGGCCCTTCGTTGACCTACCTGCCCCGTATGGACGGTCGTCCAATCCCTTTCCGCATACTCTGGCCAGACCTCCCGGAGAACCCGTGGAGTCCCGTCCTTGGAGAACATGGTGCAATTCCACGACTCGATGATCAGCCTCGTCGGCAACACCCCGCTGGTGAAGCTCAACCGTGTGACCGAAGGCCTCCAGGCCACCGTCCTTGCGAAGGTCGAGTACTTCAATCCCGGCGGCTCCGTGAAGGACCGGATCGCCGTCCGGATGATCGAGGCCGCCGAGGCGAGCGGCGCCCTCAAGCCCGGAGGCACCATCGTGGAGCCGACCAGCGGCAACACGGGGGTGGGACTCGCCATCGTGGCCCAGCAGAAGGGCTACAAGTGCATCTTCGTCTGCCCTGACAAGGTGTCCATGGACAAGATCAACGTGATGCGCGCGTACGGGGCCGAGGTCGTGGTCTGCCCGACCGCCGTGGACCCCGAGCACCCGGACTCGTACTACAACGTCTCCGACCGCCTCGCGCGAGAGCCCGGCGCCTGGAAGCCCGACCAGTACAGCAACCCGAACAACCCCCGTTCGCACTACGAGACCACGGGCCCCGAGCTGTGGGAGCAGACGGACGGGAAGATCACCCACTTCGTCGCGGGCGTCGGCACGGGCGGCACGATCTCCGGCACTGGCAACTACCTCAAGGAGGTCAGCGGCGGGAAGGTCAAGATCATCGGCGCCGACCCCGAGGGCTCGGTGTACTCCGGCGGCTCCGGCCGTCCGTACCTCGTCGAGGGCGTCGGCGAGGACTTCTGGCCGACCGCCTACGACCCGAACGTGACCGACGAGATCATCGCGGTGTCCGACAAGGACTCCTTCCAGATGACGCGTCGGCTGGCGAAGGAGGAGGGCCTGCTCGTCGGCGGCTCCTGCGGCATGGCCGTCGTGGCCGCGCTGCGCGCCGCCGAGGGCCTCGGGCCGGACGACGTGGTCGTCGTCCTGCTCCCGGACAGCGGCCGCGGCTACCTGAGCAAGATCTTCTCGGACGAGTGGATGGCCGGGCACGGCTTCCTGGAGGAGGCCGGGCCGTCCGCGCGCATCGGCGACGTGCTCGCGGACAAGGAGGGCGCGATGCCGTCCCTGGTCCACATGCACCCCGAGGAGACGGTGGGCGAGGCGATCGAGGTGCTGCGCGAGTACGGCGTCTCGCAGATGCCGATCGTCAAGCCGGGCGCGGGCCACCCGGACGTGATGGCCGCGGAGGTCATCGGTTCGGTGGTGGAGAAGGAGCTGCTGTCCGCGCTGTTCGCGCAGCGGGCCTCGCTGAACGACCCGCTGGAGAAGCACATGAGCGCGCCGCTGCCGCAGGTCGGCTCCGGCGAGCCGGTCTCCGAGCTGATGGCGGTGCTGGGCGAGGCGGACGCGGCGATCGTGCTGGTCGAGGGCAAGCCGACCGGCGTGGTCAGCCGGCAGGACCTGCTGGCGTTCCTCGCCAAGTCGGCCAAGTAGCCTGCGGCCCGCTCGGCTGGGTGCGGGGGCGGGTGCGGGGGCGGGTGCTCCGGGCTCCCGGGACCCGCACCCAGGCCAGGCGACCCCCCCTGTCCGGCGTCCGAGGGCCGGGGGCTGCGCCCCGGGCTTTCCGGCGCCGCCGGGCAACTCCAGCCTCGCCGGCGTTTGAGGCGCGGGGTCTGGGGGCGGAGCCCCCGGGCCGGGTCCGGGCGGAGCCCGGGGAACGGTGGAAGGGCGGGTAGGGGACGCCTCCGCGCAGCGGCCCCGCCCCCGCCGCCCCGAGGGGCAGGGGCCGCCGGGGCCGGGCGCGCGCCGGGGTACCTCCTCGGGCGCCGAACGTTTCCAGGGGCCGGAGATGGGAGCGGGGTTGTGTTCGACGCCCTGCGGGGGCACCCCGGCACACACCCGGCCCCGGCGGAACCGCGCGTCGGGGGGCCGGAAGTCGCGGAAACGGTACGGGGCCGACACGTGACGGCAGCACCGGCTTAACACGGCTCCGGCACAGTGGTGGTTGTCGGCAGGGAGGCCCGGGAGACCGGGACCCGGCCGGCGCCACCGAACGGCGCGAACGCACCTCCGGAGCGGCTCCCGGACCGCGTGGACGCCACGGACGCGGAACGGCCCTGACCCGGCCCGTGTCCTCCGCGGGGACCGCCGTCGTCCCGCCCCCGGGCAACCGGGGTGCGGCGGTCCCCGCCCATTCCCTCCCGGGGCACATCAGCCCCGCCGGCGTTTGAGGCGCGGGGGCTCGGGGGCAGCGCCCCCGCAACGACGCCGCACCCGGGGGGTTCAGTCCCGGCGGCGCAGCCCCTTGGTCGCGTGGATGAAGTTCACGCCCACGATCCCGGCCCACGCCACCAGCAGCCCTTCCAGCTGAGCCTGCGCAGCGGCAATGGCCGAGAGCGGGATCGCCAGCACCAGCGTGATGATCGCGAAGCCGAAGCGCTCGCCGAAGTTCCCGTCCGCCACGGCAGGCACGGCGGAGCCGCGGGCCGCGGTCAGCCGTTCCTCCGCGAGCCGGCGGCGTACCTGGGTGTCGACCTTTTCGACGAACGAGTCCACCAGCGCGGCCTCGTACTCCGGGCCCAGCTCCCGCCGGGCGTCCAGGGTGGCGTCGAGTTCCTTCTTCAGCTCTCGGGCGTGGGCGTCCATCCCCCCACCCTAGGAACGGCTGCGGGCCCCCGCACTGGGGCTAGCCCCCGTATCCGGATCGCGGGCACGGCTTGCCCGTGTGCATAACCGCATGCAGAGTGCTCCGTGACTGAATATCTCACCGGGACGGAGGGGGCGGCATGAGTGACAGCCCGGCAGCGCGGCTGCAGAAGCTGTTCGAGGGGCACCGGCTGACGCCGACCCAGCGGCGGATCGCGCACTGCATGGTGCGCGGGGCCGCGGAGGTGCCGTTCTTGTCGAGCGTGGAGCTGGCCGACCTGGCGGGGGTCAGCCAGCCGTCGGTGACCCGGTTCGCGGTGGCGCTGGGCTTCGACGGGTATCCCGCGCTCCGCCGCCACCTGCGCGAGGTGGCGCCCGCCGAGCGGACCGTCACCGAGCACGAGGACGCGTACAACGAGTACCAGCAGGCGGTCCAGGGGGAGATCGAGAACCTGCGGCAGCTCTCCGCGATGCTGGCCGACCCCTCGCCCGTCCAGGAGGCCGGCCGGCTGCTCGCCGCCTCGACGCCGCTGCCGGTGCTCGGGCTGCGGGCGGCGTCCTCGCAGGCGCGCGGGTTCGCGTACTTCGCCGCCAAGGTGCACCCGGACGTACGGCTCCTCGACGAGGGCGGCTCGATGATGGACGACCGCATCGACGCGGCCGTCGCCGCCGGGGCGAGCACGCTGCTCTGCTTCGCCCTGCCGCGTCATCCCCGCGAGGTCGTGGAGACGCTGGAGCGCTCCCGGCGGGCGGGCCTGACCGTGGTGACCGTCGCCGACTCGGCCTTCGCCCCGGTGGCCCGCCACTCGGACCTGCTGATCCCGGCGCCCGTCGGCACCGGCCTGGCCTTCGACACGGCGTGCGCGCCGATGCTGCTGGGCCGGGTGCTGCTGGAGGCGATGGCGGACGCGCTGCCCGACGCGCAGGCCCGGCTGGAGGCCTTCGACGTGCGGGCCGCGTCGCGGGGGCTGTTCGTCGACTAGCGGTAGTTCAGCTCGGCGAGCTCGGTGGCCAGGCGGCGCCGGAGGGCCGGGACGCGGGCCAGGAGGGGGAGCAGGGTGTTGCGCGCGGTGCGCAGGACGGGGTTGCGGGTGGTCGCGACGCGGGTCATCCGGTCGGTGAGGGCCACCACGCGCAGGGCGACGGGCCTGCGCCGCGCCTCGTAGCCGTCCAGCTCCTTCGCGGCGAAGGCGCGGCCGAGGGCGTACGCGTCCTGGATTCCGGTGTTCATGCCCTGGCCGCCGGCCGGGCTGTGGACGTGGGCGGCGTCCCCCGCGAGCAGCAGCCGGCCGGCCCGGTAGTGGTCGGCGACCCGGTGGTGGATCCGGAACCGGGAGGACCAGACGAGCTCGCGGACGGTGGCCTGGCCGGGGACGCGCTGGTCCAGCAGGCCCTGTACGAAGTCCAGGCCGGGCTCGGCCCGGGCTTCGGCGACGGTGGCCACGATCCGGTAGTGCCCGCCGGGCAGCGGGGCGACCACGGTCAGCCCGGCCGCGCCGAAGGCGAGGGAGACCTCGCGGGAGCCCGGCGCCCAGTCCATGACGACGTCCGCGAGCACGAAGGACTCCCCGTAGGCGGAGCCGGTGAAGCCGATCCCGGCGGCTTCGCGGACCGCGCTGTGCATCCCGTCGGCGCCCACGGCGTGGGCGGCGCGCAGGGTCTCGCCGGTGGCGGTGGTGAGGGTGACCCCGTCCGCGTCCTGGGTGACCGAGGTGACCTCGTACGGCCGGTGGACCTCGCCGCCGAGGGCCCGCAGGCGGGCCAGGAGCACGGCCTCGGTCTCGTACTGGGGGACCAGCAGCGCGTACGGGTGGGCCGTGCGCAGGCCGTCGAAGGGGATCCGGGCGAGGGGGCGGGCGCCGTCGCGGATCTGGAACCGGGTGACCGGGATGCCGCGGCCGATCAGCTCGGCGGAGAGGGCCCCGGAGCGGTCGAGCTCGTCGAGGACCTCCAGGGTGCGGGCGTGCACGACGGCGGCGCGGGAGGTGTTGGCGCCCTCGGCCTGCCTGTCGAGGAGCACGAAGTCGATGCCGGCCTCGGCCAGGGTCACGGCGAGGGCGAGGCCGGTGGGGCCGGCGCCGACGATGGCGACCTCGGTGGCGGAGGGGAGCGGGAGCGGGGCGGTGCTGGTCATTGCGGGCCTCCTCCGGCGGGCCAACGTTTGTTGGCCAACGGCTGTTGGCATGAGGATGCCGTCCCGGGGACTGGCCTGTCAACGGTTGTTGGCCTACGGTTGTTGGCATGACGGTACGACGCACCTCAGACCGGACCAAGGCAGCGATCCTGCGGGCCGCGCGCGAGCGTTTCGCGGTGCAGGGCTACGAGCGCACCACCATCCGGGCCATCGCCGCCGACGCGGAGATCGACCCCTCGATGGTCATGCGCTACTTCGGCAGCAAGGAGCAGCTCTTCGGCGCGACCCTCGCCATCGACCTGCGCCTCCCGGACCTGGGCGCGGTGCCCCGCGAGGAGCTGCCGGCGGCGCTCGTACGGCACTTCGTGGACCGGTGGGAGGGCGATCCGGCGGACGACGCGCTGCTGGTGCTGCTGCGCTCCGCGGTGACGAACGAGCAGGCGGCGGCCCGGATGCGGGAGGTCTTCTCGGCGCAGGTGGCGCCGACGCTGGCGGCGGCCCTCGGGCCGGAGCGGGCCGCGCGGGTGGCCGGGCTGGTCTCGGCGCAGCTCCTGGGCCTGGCCCTGACCCGCTACCTCCTCGAACTCCCCGGGGTGGCCTCCCTGCCGCCGGAGGACGTGGTCGCCGGCCTGGCCCCGGCGGTGGCCGCCACGCTGTCGACCGCCTGAGCCGGAGGCTGGGCGGCTGTGGCCGCACCGGCGCCGCCGCCACCCGCTGCGCGGAGCCTTCCCCCACCCCGCCCCTTCCCGAAACTGGGGCTCCGCCCCAGACCCCGTCGGGGCTCCGCCCCGAACCCCGCGCCTCAAACGCCGGCGGGGCTGGATTTCGCTCCTGTCGTTTGCCCGGCGGGCTGGGTTGCCGCGCAGCGGCAGTTCCAGCCTCGCCGGCGTTTGAGCCCCAGTTCGGGAAGGGGCGGGGTGGGCGGTTACAGCAGGGCGTCCCCGAAGGCGCCGCCCGCCTCGGCGACGATTTCCGCGAGGGACTGCGCCGGCCGCGCCAAGGAGAACCGGACCCCGCCGGACGGCGACACGGCGAAGCCGTACACCGCCGGCCGCGGCAGGCTGTTGTACCCGTAGTGCGCCGTGAAGAAGTACGCCCCCGTGTCCGGGACCGCGATGACGTCGCCCGCGGCCAGCGCCGGCAGCTCCCGGGCCGTCGCCAGGAGGTCACCCGCGAAGCACGCCGGGCCGGCGATGTCCTGCGCCACCCGGTCCCCGCCCTTCGGCGCGCCCTTCGCGTCGTACGGCAGGATCCGCACCGGCCAGGACGCCGGCGCGTAGGCGGTGCGGGTCGCCAGCTGGACCCCCGCGTGCGTGAGGGCGATCGCGCGGCCCCCGCTGGTCTTGGTGTACTCGACCCGGGCCAGCACCAGGCCGTTCTTGGCCAGCAGGGACCGCCCGAACTCCGTGACGAGCCCGTACGAGCCGTCGAAGATCCCGGGGACCGCCGCGCGCAGGGCCGCCACGTACTCCCCGTACGTCGGGACCGCCTCGTCCGAGGCGAAGTTCACCGGCAGGCCCCCGCCGATGTCGAGGGTGTCGACCTGCCGGCGCCCGGCCGCCGCGTTGATCTCCTCGGCCAGCGCGTGCAGTTCCCGTACCCCCTCGGCGATGAGGGCCAGCGGGACCCCCTGCGAGCCCGAGTGGGTGTGCAGCCGGGTCAGCCACGGGCGCTCCGCGTAGGCCCGTACGAGCCACTCGCGCGCGCCCGGATCGCGCAGGGCGACCCCGAACTTCGACGTCGCCGTGGCCGTGGACAGCGCTCCGATGGTGCCCGCGCCGGTCTGCGGGTTGATCCGCACCCCGATCGGCGAAGACGTGGGCCCGGCGCCGACGAGCGCGTCGAGGCGCAGCAGCTCCTCCCGGTTGTCGGCGTTGACCGCGATCCCCAGCGCCAGGGCCTCGCGCAGCTCGCCCTCGGTCTTCGCGGGGGAGTCCAGCACGATCCGCTCGGCCGGGACCCCGGCCGCCCGGGCCAGCGCCAGTTCGCCGGGGCTGGCGACCTCGCAGCCGAGCCCGGCATCGGCGAGCAGCCGCAGGACGGGCACGAGCGGGGCGGCCTTGACGGCGAAGGCGTGCAGCACGGGGGTCCCGGGTGCCACCGCGGCGGCGAAGGCGCCGGTCAGGGCGGTGGCGGAGGCGCGGATCCCGGCGGTGTCCAGCAGGCAGGCCACCGGCTCGGAGTCCAGGAGTCCCTGCTCGACGGCGGCTCGTACGACCGGATCCCTGTCCATGTCGGCCATCCCATCATCCGAAGGAGCGGCCCGCAGCTGTTGACTGAATCTATTCAGGGAGTCAGGATGTGAATGGATTGACCAACATCGGAGGAGGCAACGCCATGTCAGGACCCCGCCCCGTACGTGCCGCGCGAGGTACCGAGCTCAGCACCCTGGGATGGCAGCAGGAGGCCGCGCTGCGGATGCTCCAGAACAACCTCGACCCCGAGGTCGCCGAGCACCCCGACAAGCTCGTCGTCTACGGCGGCACCGGCAAGGCCGCCCGCGACTGGCGCTCGTACGACGCCATGGTCCGCACCCTGCGGACCCTCAAGCAGGACGAGACGATGCTGGTCCAGTCCGGCCGCCCGGTCGGCGTGATGCAGACCCACGAGTGGGCCCCGCGCGTCCTGCTCGCCAACTCCAACCTGGTCGGCGACTGGGCCAACTGGGAGGAGTTCCGCCGCCTGGAGCACCTCGGCCTGACCATGTACGGCCAGATGACCGCCGGTTCGTGGATCTACATCGGCACCCAGGGCATCCTCCAGGGCACGTACGAGACCTTCGCCGCCGTCGCCGCCAAGAAGTTTGGCGGCACCCTCGCCGGCACCATCACCCTCACCGCCGGCCTCGGCGGCATGGGCGGCGCCCAGCCGCTGGCCGTGACGATGAACGACGGCGTCGCCATCTGCATCGACGTCGACCCGCGCGCCATCGAGCGCCGCATCGAGCACCGCTACCTGGACGTCAAGGCCGACAACCTGCGCCACGCCCTCCAGCTGGCCGTCGAGGCGCGCGACGCCCGCAAGCCGCTCTCCATCGGCCTCCTCGGCAACGCCGCCGAGCTGCTCCCGCAGATGCTGGCCGAGGGCGCGCCGATCGACATCGTGACCGACCAGACCTCGGCCCACGACCCGCTGGCGTACCTGCCGGTCGGCGTCGACTTCGACGACATGGCCTCCTACGCGGCCAAGGACCCGGCGGGCTTCACCACCCGCGCCCGCGAGTCCATGGCCAAGCACGTCGAGGCCATGGTCGGCTTCATGGACGCCGGCGCCGAGGTCTTCGACTACGGCAACTCCATCCGCGGCGAGGCCCAGCTGGCCGGCTACGACCGCGCGTTCGCCTTCCCCGGCTTCGTCCCGGCCTACATCCGCCCGCTGTTCTGCGAGGGCAAGGGCCCCTTCCGCTGGGCCGCCCTGTCCGGCGAGGCCTCGGACATCCACAAGACCGACAAGGCGATGCTCGAGCTCTTCCCGGAGAACGAGTCCCTGCACCGCTGGATCAAGATGGCCGGCGAGCGCGTCCACTTCCAGGGCCTGCCCGCGCGCATCTGCTGGCTCGGCTACGGCGAGCGCGACAAGGCCGGCGAGCGCTTCAACGACATGGTCGCCGACGGCACCCTCGCCGCCCCGCTTGCCATCGGCCGCGACCACCTCGACTGCGGCTCGGTGGCCTCCCCGTACCGCGAGACCGAGGCCATGCTCGACGGCTCCGACGCGATCGCGGACTGGCCGCTGCTCAACGCCATGGTCAACGTGGCCTCCGGCGCCTCCTGGGTCTCCATCCACCACGGCGGCGGCGTCGGCATGGGCCGCTCCATCCACGCGGGCCAGGTCACGGTCGCCGACGGCACCCCGCTGGCCGGCGAGAAGATCCGCCGCGTCCTGACGAACGACCCGGGCATGGGTGTGATCCGGCATGTGGATGCCGGCTACGACATCGCGGAGTCCGTCGCGGACGAGCGCGGGGTGCGGGTCCCGATGCGCGAGGGTGACTCCGCATGACGCAGGGTCCGGGTGCGGCGCCGCTGCCGGGGGCTCTGCCCCCGGACCCCCGCGCCTCAAACGCCGGCGAGGCTGAAATGGCCGGCTCCGGGGTCCGGGGCGGAGCCCCGGGGAACGGTGGAAGGGCGGGGCGGGGAGACTCGCCCTCCTTCCACAGCATGTGGGCGGAGCTCCAGCCCATCGGCCGCGACAGCGGCAGCGGCGGGTACCGCCGCTTCGCCTGGACCGGGGCCGACGCCGACTGCCGGACCTGGTTCCAGGAGCAGGCGCAGGCCCGCGGGCTGGCGTACGAGACCGACCGCAACGGCAACCAGTGGGCCTGGCTCGGCGACCCCCTCGCGGGGGACGCCGTGGTCACCGGCTCGCACCTGGACTCCGTTCCCGACGGCGGGGCCTTCGACGGCCCCCTCGGCGTGGTGTCCTCCTTCGCGGCGCTGGACGAACTCCGCAGGAGGGGCGCGGAGTTCGCCAGGCCCCTGGCCATCACCAACTTCGGCGACGAGGAAGGCGCCCGCTTCGGCCTCGCCTGCGTCGGCTCCCGGCTCGCCGCCGGGCAGCTGACCAAGGAGAAGGCGTACGAGCTCCGCGACGCCGACGGGATCTCCCTCCCGCAGGCCATGGAGGCCGCCGGGTACGACCCGGAGGCCATCGGCGCCGACCCCGAACGGCTGGCCCGCATCGGCGCGTTCGTCGAGCTCCACGTGGAACAGGGCCGCGCCCTGGACCTGTCCGGGGACTCCGTCGGCATCGCCTCGGCGATCTGGCCGCACGGCCGCTGGCGGTTCGACTTCCACGGCGAGGCCAACCACGCGGGCACCACCCGCCTGGTCGACCGCCGCGACCCGATGCTCACGTACGCGGCGACCGTCCTGGCCGCCCGCCAGGAGGCGGCCCTCGCCGGGGCCGTCGCCACCTTCGGGAAGATCGCGGTCGAGCCCAACGGGGTCAACGCCATCCCGTCCCTCGTGCGCGGCTGGCTCGACTCGCGCGCCGCCGACCAGGCGACCCTCGACACGGTGGTCACCGCCATCGAGAAGGCCGCCCGCGAGCACGCCGACCGGGACGGCATCGACCTCGGGATCGTCCGGGAGTCCTTCACCCCGGTCGTCGAGTTCGAGCACGCCCTGCGCGACGAGATGAACCGGATCCTGGGCGGGGCCGTCCCCGTCCTGGGTACGGGCGCGGGACACGACGCCGGAATCCTCTCCGCCGCCGTCCCGACCGCGATGCTGTTCGTACGGAACCCGACCGGCGTCTCCCACTCCCCGCGGGAGTTCGCCGCCGAGGACGACTGCGTGGCCGGCGTCCTCGCCCTCGCCGACGTACTGGAAGGACTCGCGTGCCGGTGACGACGACGTACTGGCTGGAACACGCCTGGCTCGACAACCGCCCCCAGCTACCGCTGGGAGGTGCCCCCGTCGAGCCGGGCGTAGCCCTGGAGGTTGACGGTGACGGCCGGATCGCCGCCCTGCGCACCGGGGTCGAGACCCCGCCCCCCGGCGCCGAGGTACTGCGCGGCCTGACCATCCCGGGCCTGGCCAACGCGCACTCCCACGCGTTCCACCGGGCCCTGCGCTCCCTCGTGCAGGTCGGCTCGGGCACCTTCTGGACCTGGCGCGACTTCATGTACAAGGTCGCCCAGAACCTCACCCCCGACACGTACTTCGCGCTGGCCCGCGCCGTGTACGCGGAGATGGCGCTGGCCGGCATCACGAACGTCGGCGAGTTCCACTACGTCCACCACGCGCCGGGCGGCACCCCCTACGCCGACCCGAACGCCATGGGCGAGGCCCTGATCGAGGCCGCCGCCGAAGCCGGGATCCGGATCACCCTCCTCGACACCGCGTACCTCTCGGCAGGCTTCGGGGAGGCCCCGAACCACCACCAGCTGCGCTTCTCCGACGGCACCGCCGACGCCTGGGCGGAGCGGGTCTCCGCCCTCAAGGGGAGCGGCCACGCCCTGATCGGCGCCGCGATCCACTCCGTACGGGCCGTCCCGGCGGGGCAGTTGGCCACCGTCGCCGCGTGGGCGCAGGAGCGCGGGGTGCCGCTGCACGTGCACCTCTCCGAGCAGACCGCGGAGAACGACGCCTGCCAGGCCGCGCACGGCCGCACCCCGACCCAGCTCCTCGCCGACCACGGCGTGCTGGGCCCGCGCACCACCGGCGTCCACAACACCCACCTCACCGACGCGGACATCGCCCTCCTCGGCGGCACCACCACCGGCACCTGCATGTGCCCCACCACCGAACGCGACCTCGCGGACGGCATCGGCCCGGCGGTGCGCCTCCAGCGGGCGGGCAGCCCGCTCTCGCTCGGCAGCGACAGCCACGCGGTGATCGACCTGCTGGAAGAGGCCCGGGCGATGGAGCTCAACGAGCGGCTGGCGAGCCGTACGCGCGGCCACTGGACGGCGGCGGCGCTGCTGCGCGCGGCCACGGCCGACGGGCACGCGGCGCTGGGGCGGCCGGATGCGGGCACCTTGTCGGTGGGCGCGCCGGCGGACTTCGCGACGATCGCGCTGGACTCGGTCCGCACGGCGGGTCCCGTTCCCCGGCTCGGCGCGGAGACGGCCGTCTTCGCGGCGACGGCCTCGGACGTCCGGCACACGGTCGTGGCGGGCCGCCACATCGTCCGCGACGGCCACCACACCCTGGTCCCGGACGTCCCGACGGCCCTGGCCGACTCCATCGCCGCCCTCCGCGCCTAGCCGGGGCGCCTGCGGCGGGCCCTTTCCCCCACCCCGCCCCTTCCCGAAACTGTGGGCTCCGCCCCCAGACCCCCGCTCCTCAAACACCGGAGGGGCTGGATCTTCGCCCGGCGATTGAGGCGCGGGGTCCGGGGCAGAGCCCCGGTTTCGGGAAGGGGCGGGGTGGGGGAACAAAAACAACTCGACCACCACGAGGAACCGCGACCATGACCACGACCACCGCAATCACCAACATCGGCAGCCTCGTCACCAACGACCCCGCCCTGGGCGACGGCACCGCACTCGGCAGGATCGAGAACGCCACCGTCGTCATCGACGGCGACCGCGTCGCCTGGGTCGGCCCCGCCGCCAACGCCCCGGCCGCCGACACCGCGTTCAACGCGAACGGCCGCGCCGTGATCCCCGGCTTCGTCGACTCCCACTCGCACCTCGTCTTCGCAGGCGACCGCACCGCCGAGTTCAACGCCCGCATGTCCGGCAGCAGCTACGCCGCCGGCGGCATCCGCACCACCGTCGCCGCCACCCGCGCCGCCACCGACGCCGAGCTCGAGGCCAACCTGCTGCGCCACCTCGACGAGGCCCGCCGCCAGGGCACCACCACCTTCGAGACCAAGTCCGGCTACGGCCTCACCGTCGCCGACGAGGCCCGCGCCCTGCGGATCGCCGCCGCGCACACCGAGGAGGTCACCTACCTCGGCGCGCACATCGTCTCCCCGGACTACGCCGACGACCCGGCCGGCTACGTGGACCTCGTCACCGGCGAGATGCTGGAGGCCTGCGCCCCGTACGCCCGCTGGGTGGACGTCTTCTGCGAGAAGGGCGCCTTCGACGGGGAGCAGGCCCGGGCGGTCCTCACCGCCGGCGCCGCCGCCGGCCTGATCCCGCGCGTGCACGCCAACCAGCTGTCCCACGGCCCCGGCGTGCAGCTCGCCGTCGAGCTGCACGCCGCCTCCGCCGACCACTGCACCCACCTCACCGACGCCGACGTGGACGCCCTCGCCCAGGCCGCGGACACCACCGTCGCCACCCTGCTGCCGGGCGCCGAGTTCTCCACCCGCGCCCAGTGGCCCGACGCCCGCCGGCTGATCGACGCGGGGGCGACCGTCGCCCTGTCCACGGACTGCAACCCGGGGTCCTCCTACACGAGTTCGATGCCGTTCTGCATCGCGCTCGCCGTGCGCGACATGCGGATGACCCCGGACGAGGCCCTGTGGTCCGCCACCGCCGGCGGCGCCCGCGCCCTGCGGCGCGACGACATCGGCCGGATCACCCCCGGAGCGCGCGCCGATCTGGCTGTCCTGGACGCGCCCAGCCACGTCCACCTGGCCTACCGGCCCGGTGTCCCGCTGGTTTCCGCCGTGTGGCAGAAGGGTGTCCGCGCGCACTGACGAGCGCATTGACGAGCCGCTGACAAGCGGTCAATTCCGGCCCGCACTTTGTCTTCCCTCCGTAGGACCCCCGGCGTACCTTGAGCCACCAATCTGATGTGTCGTCAGTAACTTGTGGCCCAAGGTTCGAGGGGAAGACGAAGGTGTCCGACCGGAAACGCTCCACCGCGCTCGCGCTGGCCTCCGCGCTTGCAGCCGGATCGGCGGTCCTGCTGGCCGCCCCCGCGGCCCAGGCCGCCGTCATCGACGTGGCATACGACTGCAAGACCCCGATCGGGGACAAGTCGGCGGTCTCGCCCATCGACATCAAGGCCGTGAAGGAGGGCGACGGGTACAAGCTGACGATGTCCTTCCAGAAGGGCGTCTCGTCCAGCCCCGTCGAGCTCGGCAAGGGCGCGATGAGCCCCAGCGCCGTCATCGTCGTCGACGGCGCCGAGAAGGGCTCCGTGCCGGTCTCCGGGCCGTCCAACCCGGAGGCGCTCCCCGCCAACACACCCATCAAGATCACCGACCTCTCGGGCACCTTCAAGCCCAAGAAGAGCGGCAAGGTCACCTTCACCGCCGGGGTCCTGACCATCAAGGCGCTGGGGACCACGACCACCTGCACCCCGGGCAACAGCCCCAAGCCGTCCCTGGAACTGGAAGTCACGGCCGCCGGTGGCGGCGGCGGCAGCCAGTCCGGCGGTTCCGGCGGCGGCGAGACCCTCCCGCAGACCGGTCCCACCGACTCCGCCCTCGCGCTGGGCACCCTCGGCGGCACCGTGCTGCTGAGCGGCGCCGTCGGCGTGCTCTGGCTGACCCGGCGCGGCCAGCGGGCCCGGTCCTGAACGGAGCACCCCCGGCCATGCCCGTGCTCCACACCCTCAAGCGCGCAGGCGTCCTGCTCCTGGCGGCCGCCGCGCTGTTCGCGGTCCCCGCGCACACCGCGGCGGCCGACGAGCCCGGCTGGACCGCCGAGCCCGCCGCCGGAACGGCCGCCGTGGGCAGCGGGGGTGCCCGACCGTACTTCTACCTCTCGGGCCCCGCAGGCACCGTGCTGGAGGACCGGCTCGCCCTGACCAACACCACCGACCGGGAACGCACGGTCACCCTGCGCGGAGCCGACGCCTACAACACCGCGGACGGCGCCTTCGCCGTGCGGCCCGCGCAGGAGTCGGACGGCGCCGGAGCCTGGATCAGCTTCGGCGCCGCGACCACGGTGAAGGTCCCGCCCCGCACCCGCGCGGTGGTCCCCTTCACCGTCACGGTGCCGCCCGCGTCCCCGCCGGGGGACCACCCCGCCGCCGTGGTCGCCGCCGAGGGCGGCCACGAGGTGGGCGTACGGGTCCACCTGCGGGTCGGCGGCCCCACCCTGGCCGCCCTCACCGTCGAGGACGTCTCCGTACGCGGCAAGGGCGCGGCTGCCGTGGTCGCGTACACCCTGGTCAACCGGGGCAACGTGGCCCTCGCACCCGAGCTGTCGATCCGCGCCGAGGGGCGCTTCGGCGAGGTCCCCGGGCGCGGCGCCCGCACCCTGCCGGTGGAACTGCTGCCCGGGCAGCGGGTCGAGCTGACCGAGCCCTGGCCCGGCGCGCCCGTCCTCGACCGGGTCCGCCTCACCCTCACCGTCACCGCACCCGGCGGCGCCCGCGCCACCGCCGCCACCTCGGCGTGGTTCCTGCCCTGGCGGCTCGCGGGCTGGCTGGGCGGCACCCTCCTCGCCCTCGCCGCGACGACGCCGGCCGCGCTGCGCCTCGTACGCAGCCGGCGCACCCGCACGGACCAGCCGACCGCCACAACGCCCGTACCCGAACCCGAATACGAACTGACGGGAGCAGCCAGGTGAGCGCCAAGGCCGGCGGCACGATCCGCCCCCTCCGCCCCCTCCGCACGCTCCTCGCGGCAGCACTGGCCGCGTGCGCCCTCGCCCTGCTCCCGGCGGCCCCGGCCGCCGCCGCGGAGCCCAAACCCGGCGTGGCGCTCTCCCTCCAGGAGGCCGCCAAGGGCACCCAGCTGACGGTCACCGGCACCGGCTGGCGCCCCAAGTCGCTGGTGATGCTGCTGATCTGCGGGCAGAACATGATCGGCGGCACCAACAGCTGCGCCAACGCCGACGGCACCGCGGTCTCCGTGGCCGACGACGGGCACTTCACCGCCCAGCTGCCGGTGGTCGCCCCGCCCAAGCCCTGTCCCTGCGTCGTCAACGTGACCTCCGTCAACGGCGACCAGTCCACCGTCGCCGCGCCCCTGAAGATCACCGACCACGAGGTGGCCGAGCTGCCCGCCGAGGCGGGCACGGCCCGCCTCGCGATGCTCACCGGGGTCCGGCTGGAGGGCGAGGACGGGGTGCTGACGTGGTTCGGCGCCCCGCCGACCCGCAAGTTCAAGGTCACCGTCGGCAACCTCGGCTCGGCCGCCGTCAAGGACCCGGTCTTCCAGCTCGGCACCGCCCACGGGGTGTTCGCGCCGCTGTGGGAGGAAGCGCGCTGGAAGGGGACCATCCCGCCGGGCGGCAAGGCGGAGATCGCCCTGGACGTGGCCCTCACGGCCGGCGCCTACGGGGACTACACCATCTCCCTCAAGTACGGCGAGACCGTCGTGGCGACCCAGCCGTGGGGCGTGGACCGCCCGTACGGGGTGCTGGTCTTCTGGGGCCTGCTCCTGCTGGTGATCCCGGCGGCGGTCTTCCGTATCGGCATGGCCGTCGTCGACAAGGTCCGCCCGCGCGAGACGCCCGCGGGCGGCCGCCACCGGGGCGTGCCCCCCGAGCCGCCCGCGGCGGTGACGTCCAGGCTGCCCCGTGTTCTGCCGTTGGCCCTGTCCCTACGAGGACCCGCGCGGGCGGCCGCCGCGCCGCCGGCGGACACCCCCCAGACCTCCACGGCGGTCCTGCCGTGGTTCACCCCGGACAGCGCGCCGGAGACAGCACCACAGACGTCCGCACCGTCTGAGAACCGTTCGACGACGAAGGGACAAGCGTGAAGACCCAACGGAGGGTGAGCGCGGCAGTGGTCGCGCTGCTGCTCGGCGGCGCGGGTATCGCCATTGGGGCCTCCCCCGCCCAGGCCGCGGAGACCACGTTCAAGGTGAAGTGCGTTCCGCCGGCCGGCGGTGGCGACCCGGTCGAGGGCGAGACCACGGCCAAGATCACGGCCCCGGCCACCGCGAAGGTCGGTGACGAGGTCGACGTGGTGTGGGAGACCGTCAAACCGGCCTCGAACAACACCGACCTGATGGACATCCCGGAGAACGCGGTCCAGCCCACCGGCTGGATCGCGTTGGGCGGCGGGATGGGCGAGCTCAAGGTCGTCGGGGAGAAGAAGAACCCGCCGATCCCCAAGAAGGCGCCCATGCAGATGTCGCCGATGAAGGGCAAGCTCAAGCTGACCAAGGCCGGGAAGATCACCCTGACCCCCGGCAAGTACGACGTGGCCGTCACCTTCTCCTTCGGCACGTTCGTCACCAAGTGCGCGCCGACCGGGGACGTGGGCGTCGGGGCCACCATCGACGTGGCGGCCGGCTCCAGCGGCGGGACCACCAGCGGCGGGACCACCAGCGGCGGGACCGCCAGCGGCGGGACCACCGGCAGCGGCGGCACCACCACCAGTGGCGGGACGACCAGCGGCGGCACCAGCTCCTCCGGCGGCACCACCGCCGGGAACGGCGGCCAGACCGACTTCCCGGGCAAGGCCGTCGAGGTGGCCTTCGACTGCGGTCCGGTCGTTCCCGGGGGCATCAAGACCCCGGTCACGATCAACGCCAAGAAGAACGGCGGCAGCTACGACCTGACGGTCAAGACCGCGAAGGGCGCGATGGCCGCGCCCATGGCGCTGCCCGCAGGAGCCCTCAAGCCCTCGATGAACGTCAAGCTGGGCGGCGCGGACAGCGGCATGGTCAAGGTCTCCGGCCCGGCCAACGCGGAGCCGATCCCGGACAAGGCCCCGGTCAGCCTCAGCGACATGACCGGTACCTACAAGCCCGGCAAGACCGGCAAGGTGACGCTGAGCCCGGACCAGTTGACGATCGACGTCACGATGGCACCGGGCGCCACGCCGATCAACGTTCCCTGCAAGGCGACCAGCAGCGGCGTCTCGCTGGAGCTGGACACCACCGCCCAGCCGGGCGGCTCCACCAGCGCCGGCACCACCACGACCAGCACCACCACCTCGGGTGGTCTGGCCGAGACCGGAGCCGAGGACGAGGGCGGCATCAAGGCCCTCGCCCTGGTCGCCGGCACCGTGATCCTCCTCGGCGGCGCGGTGTTCACCTTCACCCCGTGGCGCCGCCTGCGCGGCACCCGCTAGGCACAGCAGAACGGCCCGGCACACCTTCCGGTGTGCCGGGCCGTTCTGCTGTGCCTAGCGGGTGCGTCAGTGCACGCCGCCCATGAGCGGCTGGACCTTCTTGCGGTACATGTAGATCGCGATGCCGGCGAGGACGGCGAGCACGCCCTGGGAGGCGAACCAGCCCTGGGTGTCCGTCGGGGCGCCGATCAGCTGGAGCAGCGCGATGGCCGAGTCACCGGCGGTGACCGCGAGGAAGAAGACGCCCATCATCTGGGAGGCGTACTTCTGCGGCGCCAGCTTGGTGGTCAGCGACAGGCCGACGGGGGAGAGGGTGAGCTCACCGACGGTCTGGATGAAGTACACGCCGACCAGCCACATCGGGCTGACCTTCGCGTCGCCGCCGGCCATGCCCTGGGCGACCATCATGACGCCGAAGGAGGCACCGATCATGACCAGCGCGAAGGAGAACTTCGCGAGGGTGGTCGGCTCCTTGGAGCGCTTGGCGAGGGCCACCCACAGCATCGCGAAGAGCGGGGCGAGGGCCATCACGAACAGCGGGTTCAGCGACTGGAACCAGCTCTCCGGGAAGTTGAAGCCGAACAGCGTGCTGTCCGTGCTGTCCTTCGCGAACAGGGCCAGCGTGGAGCCGGTCTGGTCGTAGATCGCCCAGAAGATCGCGGCGGCGGCGAAGAACCAGACGTACGCCGACATGCGGGACCGCTCGACGGTGGAGAGGTCCTTGTCGCGCTTGATCCGCAGGATCGCCCAGGCGGGGAGCACCAGACCGGCGATGGTCAGCGGCCACAGCGCGTAGTTGATCGTGAAGATGCCGGCCAGGCCGATGGCCGCGTAGGCGGCGACGGCGACGCCCAGCCAGATCAGGCCCTTCTTGACGACGGAGGACTTCTCGGCGGCGCTCAGCGGGCTCGGAACGGTGTTCGAGACCGGGTTCAGGTGGCGGAAGCCGAAGAAGTAGAAGGCGAGACCCAGGGCCATGCCGACACCGGCCATCGCGAAGCCGAGGTGCCAGTTGACCTCCTGGCCGACGTAGCCGATGGTCAGCGGCGCGACGAAGGCACCGAGGTTGATGCCCATGTAGAAGATCGTGAAGCCGCCGTCACGGCGCGGGTCGTTCTTGTCCCGGTACAGCTGGCCGACCATCGTGGAGATGTTGGCCTTCAGCACGCCCGAACCGGCGGCGATCAGCGCCAGGCCGATGAAGAACGAGACGGACGAGGGCACCGCCAGCAGGAAGTGACCCGTCATGATCACGACGCCGGCGACGGCCACGGCCTTGCGGGCGCCCCACACGCGGTCACCCAGCCAGCCGCCCGGGAGGGCGAGCAGGTAGACCATCGCGTTGTACACGGAGTAGATCGCGACCGCGGTCGCGTCGTTCATCCCGAGACCACCGTCGGCCACGTTGGTGGCCAGGTAGAGCACGAGCAGCGCGCGCATGCCGTAGAAGCTGTAGCGCTCCCACATCTCGGTCATGAAGAGGAAGGCGAGGCCGCTGGGGTGGCCGAGGAAGGTCTTCTCGGCGGAGGTATCCGCCGAGGCCCTCGTCAGGCTGGAAGCCATGGGTCGATCCTTGCTTGCTCGGGACGCTTCGCTTCGTGAGCGGAACTGCGCCCGGGACGAGTGGCCGGCACCGGCGGCGGACCTCCCACCCCACGCCCGGGGGTCTCGCCCCGTGAAGTGGGGGGCGAAGGAACATCCGTAACCGGGATCCACGCCCGCTCGCGCACCTTCGCGCGGCGGGCCCGGCCCATAGGTCATTCACTGTCATCAAGCCCGGACAGGTGAGTCCATCAAGACTGCACTGTCCGGTCAGGACAGAAATAGAGACCTTCGGCTCGTTTTGGCACAAAGGTCCCTGAGGTAGTGCATCAGGCGTCTCGCCACCATACGACACGACAGTGGAGCATATGAAAGGACTTGAGAGATGGATCACAGGTTAAGCGGGAACCGATTGGGCATATTCGAAGGCCTTTAGTAGTCCATAAGGCCAGTTCGGCAGGGGTGCGACGGCAGGCGCCTCGATTCACCCGCCGCGGACTACCATCACCCACATGACGCGTGTACTGCTCGCCGAGGACGACGCATCCATCTCGGAACCCCTGGCCCGCGCACTGCGCCGGGAGGGGTACGAGGTCGAGGTCCGGGAGGACGGCCCCACCGCCCTGGACGCGGGACTGCAGGGAGGCGTCGACCTCGTCGTCCTGGACCTGGGCCTGCCGGGCATGGACGGCCTGGAAGTCGCCCGCCGACTGCGTGCCGAGGGCCACGGCTTCCCGATCCTCGTGCTCACCGCCCGCGCGGACGAGGTGGACACGGTGGTCGGCCTCGACGCCGGCGCCGACGACTACGTCACCAAGCCCTTCCGCCTCGCCGAGCTGCTGGCCCGCGTCCGGGCCCTGCTGCGGCGCGGCTCTGCCGAGGCCAACCAGGCCCCCGCCACCCACGGCGTGCGGATCGACGTGGAATCGCACCGCGCGTGGATGGGGGAGGAGGAGCTCCAGCTCACCGCCAAGGAGTTCGACCTGCTGCGGGTCCTGGTCCGCGACGCCGGCCGGGTCGTCACCCGCGACCAGCTCATGCGCGAGGTCTGGGACACCACCTGGTGGTCCTCCACCAAGACCCTCGACATGCACATCTCCTGGCTGCGCAAGAAGCTCGGCGACGACGCGGCGAACCCCCGCTACATCGCCACCGTCAGGGGCGTCGGCTTCCGCTTCGAGAAGAGCTAGTGCGTACTGAGCCATGCGCCGCCGCCTGATCAACTCCACGCTCGCCGTGGTGCTCGTCGTGATCGCCGTGTTCGGGGTCTCCCTGGTCATCGTGGAGACCCGGACGATCACCAACAGCGCCCAGGACCGGATCGAGTCCGAGGCGCTGCGCCTGGTGGGCATCGTCGAGGCCAACGTCCTGGAGAAGACGCCGGTCGACGACGCCGCGCTCGCCGAGCAGCTCGACGCCGGCCACTACGCCCGCATCACCCTCCCCGGCCGGCCGGCCGTGGAGGTCGGGGACCGGATCGCCGACGACGTCATCCGCGGCAGCGCGCGCGGCGAGCAGGGCGAGACGGTCGTCGTCGAGGCGTCCCGCTCCACCGTGACCAAGGAGGTCGGGCGGACCCTGGCCGTGGTCGGCGCGGTGGCTCTGCTCGCCGTCGTGGCGGCCGTACTGCTCGCCGTACGGCAGGCGAACCGGCTCGCCTCCCCGCTCACCGACCTCGCCGAGACGGCGGAACGCCTCGGCTCGGGCGACCCGAGGCCCCGGCACAAGAGGTACGGGGTGCCCGAGCTGGACCGGGTCGCGGACGTGCTCGACTCCAGCGCCGAGCGGATCGGCCGCATGCTGACCGCCGAGCGGCGCCTGGCCGCCGACGCCTCGCACCAGCTGCGCACCCCGCTCACGGCGCTGTCGATGCGGCTGGAGGAGATCACCGTCACCGACGACCTGGAGACCGTCCGGGAGGAGGCGTCGATCGCCCTCACCCAGGTGGAGCGGCTCACGGACGTGGTGCAGCGGCTGCTCACGAACTCGCGGGACCCGCAGACGGGCTCCGCCGTCCCCTTCGACCTGGACGAGGTCGTCAAACAGCAGGTGGAGGAGTGGCGGCCGGCCTACCGCAGCGCGGGCCGGGCCATCGTGCGCTCCGGCAAGCAGGGCGTACGGGCCGTCGGCACCCCGGGCGCGGTCGCGCAGGTCCTGGCGACCCTCGTGGAGAACGCGCTCATGCACGGTGGCGGTACGGTCGCGCTGCGTACCCGGGTCGTCGGGAACCAGGCGGTGCTGGAGGTCACGGACGAGGGCCCGGGGGTCCCGCCGGACCTCGGCAACCGGATCTTCGAGCGGGCCATCAGCGGCCGCAACTCCACCGGGATCGGCCTCGCGGTCGCCCGGGACCTCGCGGAGGCGGACGGCGGACGCCTCGAACTGCTCCAGGCACAGCCGCCGGTGTTCGCGCTGTTCCTCAGCCGGACGGCGCCGCAGCGGGCGGAACCCGAGGAGACCGTGCGCTAGCGCGGGGCTGGCAGGGGCGCCCTAGTTGTTCGCGGGCTCCGGCTCGGGCAGCGGGTCGGGCCTGCGGTCGGGCTTGGGCAGCGGCGCCGGCTCGGGCATGGGCTCGGCGGGCGTCGTGCCCACGGGTAGGGCCTTGAAGACCCAGGTGCGGTAGGACCAGAAACGGAACACGGTGGCCGTCCCGATGCCGAGGAACTTGAAGACGTTGCTGGCGACCGGTCCGTCCCAGCCGAAGCCGTACGTGGCGACGTACAGCACGCCGTTCTCGATGACCAGGCCGATCGCGCTGAAGGCCGCGAACAGCAGCAGCTCGCGCGTGCGCCCGGCGGGGTCGCTCTGGGCGCGGTCGCGGTAGGCGAAGTAGCGGAAGCCGAGGTAGTTCGTGGCGATGGCCACGACGGTGGCTATCACGCTCGCACGCACCACCTGGAGGTCGGTGGTGCTGCGGATCAGGTTGAAGACACCCAGGTTGACCAGCACACCCAGACCGCCGACCGCCCCGAACTTGGCGACCTCCCGTACGAGACCGCGTATGCGTTCGAGGACAGATCCGTTCCCCGGTGTGCTCATCAGTAGGCCAGTCCTGTCCGTCACCGCCCCCGGCAGGGACGTTTGGTGTTCTCTGTCAACCCAGCCATGTTAAGTGTCCCCCCTGTGCTCCGTCTGTGCCTTGCGGCACCGTGCGACGCACGGCACACCAGCAGGTGTGCGCCAGGCCACGTCCATATGGCGGAATCCCGCCGGATACCCTGGAGGAGTGACGTTCCCGGTAGTCGGCATGGTCGGCGGCGGTCAGCTCGCCCGCATGACCCACGAGGCGGGTATCCCCCTCGGCATCAGATTCAAGCTCCTCAGTGACACCCCACAGGACTCGGCGGCCCAGGTCGTGAGCGACGTCGTCATCGGCGACTATCGCGATCTGGATACGTTGCGTGCCTTCGCACGCGGCTGCGACGTGATCACTTTCGATCACGAGCACGTACCCACCGAACACCTGCGGGCCCTGGAAGCGGACGGCATCCCCGTCCGCCCGGGGCCCGACGCGTTGGTGCACGCCCAGGACAAGGGGGTGATGCGCGCCAAGCTCGACGAGATCGGCGCGCCCAGCCCCCGCCACCGGATCGTGAGCGATCCGGTGGACGTGACGGCCTTCGCGGCGGAGGTCGGCGGGTTCCCCGTCATCCTCAAGACCGTGCGCGGCGGCTACGACGGCAAGGGCGTGTGGTTCGTACGCAGCGAGGAGGACGCGGAAGCGCCCTTCAAGGCCGGTGTCCCCGTCCTCGCCGAAGAGAAGGTGGACTACGTCCGCGAACTCGCGGCCAACATCGTCCGTTCCCCCCACGGCCAGGCCGTGGCCTATCCCGTCGTGGAGTCCGTCCAGGTGGACGGGGTCTGCGACACGGTCATCGCGCCCGCCCCGAACCTCTCCGAGGAGCTCGCGGGCCAGGCCCAGGCCCTCGCCCTGCGCATCGCCAAGGAACTCGACGTGACCGGCCACCTGGCCGTGGAGCTGTTCGAGACCACCGACGGCCGGATCCTGGTCAACGAACTGGCGATGCGCCCGCACAACAGCGGCCACTGGACCCAGGACGGGGCCGTGACCTCCCAGTTCGCCAACCACGTACGCGCGGTCCTGGACCTCCCGCTGGGCGACCCGCGCCCCCGCGCCAAGTGGACGGTCATGGCGAACGTGCTGGGCGGGGACTACCCCGACATGTACGCGGCGTACCTGCACTGCATGGCCCACGACCCCCAGCTGAAGATCCACATGTACGGCAAGGACGTGAAACACGGCCGCAAGGTCGGCCACGTCAACACGTACGGCGACGACCTGGACGATGTCCTTGAGCGCGCACGCCACGCAGCCGACTACCTCAGAGGAACGGTCACCGAATGAGCACCTCCGCAAGCGCTCCCCTCATCGGCATCGTCATGGGCTCCGACTCGGACTGGCCCGTCATGGAGGCCGCCGCCCAGGCCCTCGACGAGTTCGAGATCCCCTACGAGGTCGACGTCGTCTCCGCGCACCGGATGCCGCGCGAGATGGTCGCGTACGGGGAGCAGGCCGCCGACCGGGGCCTCAAGGCGATCATCGCGGGCGCGGGCGGGGCCGCCCACCTGCCCGGCATGCTGGCCTCGGTCACCCCGCTCCCGGTCATCGGCGTCCCCGTCCCCCTCAAGTACCTGGACGGCATGGACTCCCTGCTGTCGATCGTCCAGATGCCGGCCGGGGTTCCCGTCGCCACCGTCTCGGTCGCCGGGGCGCGCAACGCGGGCCTGCTCGCTGCCCGCATCCTCGCCACGCAGGACCCGGACCTCCTCGCCCGCATGCGCGACTTCCAGCAGGAGCTGAACGACCAGGCCACCGAGAAGGGCAAGCGGCTGCGTACGAAGGTCGCGGGCGCGGAGTCCTTCGGGTTCGCCAAGTGAGCGCGGCGCGGCGCCTGGAGGAGGCGCGTGAGCTGCTCGCCGAGTACCCGGTGGCCGACGGCCACAACGACCTCCCCTGGGCGCTGCGCGAGCAGGTCCGCTACGACCTGGCACAGCGGGACATCGCGGGCGACCAGTCCGCCCACCTGCACACCGACATCCCCCGGCTGCGCGCCGGCGGGGTCGGCGCGCAGTTCTGGTCCGTGTACGTCCGCTCCGACTACGCCGGCGACACGGCGGTCAGCGCCACCCTGGAGCAGATCGACGTCGTCTCCCAGCTGATCGACCGTTACCCCCGCGACCTGGTCCGGGCCCTGACGGCCGACGACATGGAGGCCGCCCGCGCGAGCGGACGCATCGCCTCCCTGATGGGCGCCGAGGGCGGCCACTCCATCAACAACTCCCTTGCAACCCTGCGCGCCCTGCACCAGCTGGGCGTGCGGTACATGACGCTCACCCACAACGACACCATCGACTGGGCGGACTCGGCGACCGACGAGCCCCGGCACGGCGGCCTCACCGACTTCGGCCGCGAGGTCGTCCGCGAGATGAACCGCGTCGGCATGCTGGTGGACCTCTCGCACGTCGCCGAGACGACGATGCGCGACGCGCTCGCCGTCTCGGCCGCGCCGGTGGTCTTCTCGCACTCCTCCGCGCGCGCGGTCTGCGACCACCCGCGCAACATCCCGGACGACGTGCTGGCCCTGCTCCCGGCCAACGGCGGCGTGGCCATGGCCACCTTCGTCCCGAAGTTCATCCTCCCGGCGGCGGTGGAATGGACCCTGGCCGCGGACGAGAACCTGCGCGCCCACGGCTTCCACCACCTGGACACCACCCCGGAGGCGATGGCCCTGCACCGGGCCTTCGAGGAGGCCCGCCCGCGCCCGGTGGCGACGGCCTCGACGGTGGCCGACCACCTGGACCACATGCGCGAGGTGGCGGGCATCGACCACATCGGCATCGGCGGCGACTACGACGGCACGGCCTTCACCCCGTCCGGCCTGGACGACGTGGCGGGCTACCCGAACCTGGTCGCGGAACTCCTGACCCGCGGCTGGTCCCGCGAGGACCTCTCGAAGCTGACCTGGTCCAACGCGGTCCGCGCCCTCCGCGACGCGGAATCGGTCTCCCGCGCCCTGTCCGCCACGCGCGGCCCGTCGAACGCGGTGCCGTAGATCCTGCGGCCGGCCCCGGCTCCCCCGGGCGCGGCGCCGCTGTCGGGGGCTCCGCCCCCGAACCCCCGCGCCTCAAACGCCGGCGGGGCTGGATTTGGCTGATGCCGCCCGCCAGGCGCGGCTGGATTGCCCGCAGGGCAATTCCAGCCCCTCCGGCGTTTGAGGAGCGGGGTCTGGGGCGGAGCCCCAGGGTCTTTCAGCCCCGCCGGCGTTTGAGGCGCGGGCTCCGGGCAGCGCCCGGGGAACGGTGGAAGGGCGGGGCGGGGAGCAGCTCCGCGCAGCGGCCCCGCACCCGCCCGGCCAGGGCAACGGCGGCCACCCGAACGCCACGCCCGCCGGGCGCCACACACGCCCCGCGTGTCACGGTGGCACCATCTCTCCCTGCTGCCGCCGAGACCGGAGCGAACGCCATGGCCGACCTGCAGGATGAACCCCACTCAGTGGGCATCGGAGCCGAGGACCCCCCGGCCTCCACCACCACCTCCACCACCTCCACCACCTCCACCCCACCCGTGGCCGCCGCGCTGGACCGCGCCGCCGAGCTGCTCTCCGTCCATCCCGTCGCGGACGGCTGCAACACGCTCATCTGGACCTTGCGCCAGAGCCCGTACCACGACATCGACACCCCGGAAGCCGGCGTGGACACCGACATCCCGCGGCTGCGCGCCGGGGGAGTGGGGGCCCAGTTCTGGTCCCTGCTCGTACCCCCCGGCCGGCCGCCCGAGGACGTGGTGTCCGAGACCCTGGAACAGATCGACGTGGCGCTGGCCCTGATGCGCCGCTACCCCGACAGCCTGCTCCTCGCGCTCAGCGCCGACGACATGGCCGACGCCCGCAACCGCGGCCGGATCGCCTCGTTCCTCGGCCCGGTGCCCGGCAGCGCGCTCACCGACTCCCTCGGCGCCCTGCGCGCCTTCCACACCCTGGGCGTACGGATCCTCGCGCCCGCGGGAGCGGACTGGGCGTCGCAGGAGGGGCTGACGGCCTTCGGGCACCAGGTGGTCCGCGAGGCGAACCGGCTCTCGATCCTGCTGGACCTCGCCGGCTGCGAGCCGGCGGCCGCCTGCCAGCTCGCGGCGGCGTCCAAGGCGCCGGTGGTCGTCTCGAACACGGGCGCGGCCGCCCTCAACCCGCATCCCGGGAACGTGACCGACGAGGTCCTGCTCGCCCTGCGGGACGCCGGCGGTCTGGCGATGGTCACCTTCGACACCGCCCGCACCGGGGACTCCCTGCACGCGGTGGCCGACCACGTGGACCACGTACGGGCCGTCGCGGGCGCGGGCGCCGTCGGACTGGGCGCCGCCTTCGGCTCCGAGCCGGGCAGCCCCCGCCCGGCCGGCCTCACCGACCCCTCGGGGTACCCGAAGCTGATCGCGGAGCTCATGGACCGCGGCTGGTCGGAGCCCGACCTGGCCCTGCTGACCTGGGGCAATGCCCAGCGGGTCCTGCGCGACGCGGAATTCACGGCCCGCGCCGCCGGACACCGCCGCACCTAGAGCCCCGGGTCTAGCAGCCGCAGAGGCAGAACGGGTGCCCGGCCGGGTCGGCGTAGACCCGCCATGTGCGCCCGTGGTCCTCCGTGTCCAGGGGCTTGGCCCCGAGGGCGAGGACGTGTTCCTCCGCGGCGTCGAGGTCCTCGACGGTCAGGTCCAGGTGGAACTGCTGCGAGCCCTCGGGCGAGGGCCAGTTCGGCGGGACGTGCCCGGGGGCCAGCTGGAAGGCGAGCGGCGTGCCCTCGTGGCCCTCCAGCTCCACCCAGGTCTCGTCCTCGGGGCTCGGGCTCCCGCCGAGGAGGCCGGCGTAGAAGGTGGCGAGGGCGAGCGGGTCGGGACAGTCGAGGACGACGGTGCCGAGCTTGGCGATGGCCATGGTTCTCTCCTCGTGGTTACCGGCAAGGGTCTCTTACCGGTAACCACAGCCTACGCGTTACCCCTGCTTCCCTCCAAGGGGTAACGTCGGTGTCATGAGTGGACGCGCACCGGCACCCGGCGGTCTCGCGCTGGTGGAAAGCCTCGTCAACACGCGGAGCGTGGACACGGGGGACGACCGCCTCGCGGCCGAGTTCGGCCTGTCCGGAGCCGCCCTCGAGGAAGCGGCGGAGCTGCGCGAGGCGCTGCGCGGGGCGCTGCTGGCCCACGCGGGCCACGAGCTGGGCCCGGGGGCCGAGGAGCGCCTGAACCGCCTCCTCGCCGCGGCCCCGCTGGCGGTGCGCATCGACGCGTCGGGCGCCGCGACCCTCGCCCCGCTGGGCGGGCCGACCCTGCTCACCCGCACGGCCGAGGCCCTGGCCGAAGCCGCGGCGGCCGGCACCTGGCCCCGCCTGAAGGCGTGCGTGGCGGACGACTGCCAGGAGGCCTACTACGACCGCAGCCCCGCGGGCCGCGGCCGCTGGTGCACGATGGCGATCTGCGGCAGCCGCGCCAAGATGCGGAAGTACCGGGGCAAATCCAGCCCCTCCGGCGTTTGAGGAGCGGGGTCCGGGGCGGAGCCCCGGCAGCGGCGCCGCACCGTATCCCGGCGGGGCCGCCCGCAGGGCGTCAGGCCCGGGGGCGCCCCATCGCGCGGTACGTCCACCCGGCCGCCCGCCACACCGCGGGGTCCAGCGCGTTGCGGCCGTCCAGCACGAGCCGGTCCGTGACCACGGCCCCCAGCTCCGCCGGGTCGAGGTCGCGGAACTCGCGCCACTCCGTGAGGTGCAGCACGACCTCCGCCCCCCGCGCCGCCTCCAGCGCGGAGTCCGCGTACCCCAGCGTGGGGAAGACGCGCCGGGCGTTGGCCATGCCCTTGGGGTCGTAGACGGTGACCTGCCCGCCCTGGAGGTGGATCTGCCCGGCCACGTTCAGCGCGGGCGAGTCCCGTACGTCGTCCGAGTCCGGCTTGAAGGTGGCTCCGAGCACGGCGACCCGCTTGCCGAGGAACGAACCGCCCACGGCCTCCCGGGCCAGTTCGACCATGTGCCCGCGGCGCCGCATGTTGATGGAGTCGACCTCCCGCAGGAAGGTCAGCGCCTGGTCCACGCCCAGCTCGCCCGCCCGCGCCATGAACGCCCGGATGTCCTTGGGCAGGCAGCCGCCGCCGAACCCGATGCCGGCGCGCAGGAACTTCGCGCCGATGCGTTCGTCGTAGCCGATCGCCTCCGCCAGCTTCACCACGTCGCCGCCGCCGGCCTCGCAGATCTCCGCCATCGCGTTGATGAAGGAGATCTTCGTCGCGAGGAAGGAGTTCGCGGCCGTCTTCACCAGCTCCGCGGTCGGGAAGTCGGTGACCACGAGCGGGGAGCCCTCGGCCATCGGCGTCCCGTACACCTCCCGCAGCAGCTTCTCGCCGCGCTCCCCCTGGACGCCGACCACGATCCGGTCGGGGTGCAGGGTGTCCTGCACGGCGAAGCCCTCCCGCAGGAACTCCGGGTTCCACGCCAGCTCCACGTCCGCGCCCGCCGGGGCGAGCTCCGCGAGCTTCGCCGCCAGCCGCTCCGCCGAGCCCACCGGCACGGTCGACTTGCCGACGACCAGAGCCGGCCGCGTCAGGTGCGGGGCCAGCGAGGCCATCGCGGCATCGACGTACGACATGTCGCACGCGTACTCGCCGTGCTTCTGCGGGGTGTTCACGCAGACGAAGTGGACGTCGCCGAACTCGCCGACCTCCTCATAGGAGGTCGTGAACCGCAGCCGCCCCGTGGAGCCCGGCAGTCCGGCCACGTGCTTGGCGAGCAGCTCCTCCAGCCCGGGCTCGTACATCGGCACCCGGCCGGAGGCCAGCAGCTCGATCTTCTCCGGCACCACGTCCAGGCCCAGCACCTCGAACCCCAGCTCCGCCATCGCCGCGGCGTGGGTCGCGCCGAGGTATCCGGTGCCGATCACAGTGATCCTGAGGGGGGCCATGGGTGCTCCAGAGGTGCGGGGCCGTTTGCGGCCACTGAGCATAGTCGGGCCCGCGGCGGGGGACGGTCCCCGGAGGGCGTCCCCGATCACCCCTCTGTCACGCAGCTCACGCGGGCCGTCCATACCGTTGCCCGGCGGGCGGCGACTAAACTTGGGTTACTTAACGGTAGTTAGCATCACGCAACGCACCACCCTTGGGGAGTGAGAGATCTTGGCGGGTTCTGCCGACTTCGACCTGTACCGCCCGGCCGAGGAGCACGACATGCTCCGCGAGTCCGTCCGCTCGCTCTGCGAGGCGAAGATCCTCCCGTTCGCCGCCGCCGTCGACGAGGAGTCGCGCTTCCCGCAGGAGGCCCTCGACGCGCTGGTCGCCAACGACCTGCACGCCGTCCACGTGCCCGAGACCTACGGCGGCGCCGGCGCCGACGCCCTCGCCACGGTGATCGTGATCGAGGAGGTGGCCCGCGTCTGCGCCTCCTCCTCCCTGATCCCGGCCGTCAACAAGCTCGGCTCGCTCCCGGTGATCCTCTCCGGCTCCGAGGAGCTGAAGGCCAAGTACCTCGGCCCGCTGGCCAAGGGCGACGCGATGTTCTCGTACGCCCTCTCCGAGCCGGAGGCGGGCTCGGACGCGGCCGGCATGAAGACCCGCGCGGTCCGCGACGGTGACTTCTGGGTCCTCAACGGCGTGAAGCGCTGGATCACCAACGCGGGCGTCTCCGAGTACTACACGGTCATGGCCGTGACCGACCCGGAGAAGCGCTCGAAGGGCATCTCCGCCTTCGTCGTCGAAAAGAGCGACGAGGGCGTCTCCTTCGGCGCCCCGGAGAAGAAGCTCGGCATCAAGGGCTCCCCGACGCGCGAGGTCTACCTCGACAACGTGCGCATCCCCGCCGACCGCATGATCGGCGCCGAGGGCACCGGCTTCGCCACCGCGATGAAGACCCTCGACCACACCCGCATCACCATCGCCGCCCAGGCCCTCGGCATCGCCCAGGGCGCCCTGGACTACGCCAAGGGCTACGTCCAGGAGCGCAAGCAGTTCGGCAAGCCGATCGGCGACTTCCAGGGCGTGCAGTTCATGCTCGCGGACATGGCCATGAAGATCGAGGCCGCCCGCCAGCTGACGTACGCGGCCGCCGCCAAGTCGGAGCGCGTCGACTCGGACCTGACCTTCTTCGGCGCCGCGGCCAAGTGCTTCGCCTCCGACGTGGCCATGGAGGTCACCACGGACGCCGTCCAGCTCCTCGGCGGCTACGGCTACACCCGCGACTACCCGGTCGAGCGGATGATGCGCGACGCGAAGATCACGCAGATCTACGAGGGCACGAACCAGGTCCAGCGCATCGTCATGGCGCGCAACCTGCCGTAACCCGTCTGACCTGCGCTTATGTGAACGGCCCCGGCTGATGCCGGGGCCGTTCGCGTTATTCGGGCTGTCCGACGACGTACGTCCCCTTCGCGGGCAGCGTGGCGACCAGCCCGCGCGTCCGCAGTTCGGCGACAGCCCGCCGGACGGTTCCGATGCTGACCTTGTAGAGCTCGGTCATCGCCCGCTCGCCGGGCAACGCTGCGCCCGCGGGCAGCTTGCCGGAGGCGATGTCGGCGGCGATCGCGTCTGCCAGCTTCACGTACTCGTACTGCGGGAGGCCGTTGCTCATCCTTCCACCCTGCCGCGCTCCTGCGCGGCGGGCATCGTGCGGACGCGTCCCACCGCGTCGGGACGCAGTAGGACGCAGTGGGGTGCAGAGGGACGCAGTTGGGGGTACGCTCGACACGAAGGACCCCGGCGACGGCTGCAACCGTCCCGGGGCATGGCCGATCTGAAGAGAGCAGACCGACATGGCAGACCTTATCCGCGCCCTCGTCCTGTGGGCGAGGCTGTGGTTCGGGCCGAGCACCGGAGCCGCACACCGCGCCCACCCGCAGGCCCCCACACCCCGGCCGCGTACCCACCCGCTCCCGGTGCCGCGCTCCCCGTACGGGCTCGACGGACCGCTCGACGGCGACGAAACACCGCTGATCCGCCCGTACGTACGCGTCCACGAGCAACGCGAGGAACGCGCCCGGCAGCGCCAGCGACGCCTGGCCATGCTGCTCGCTGCCGACTTCGGCATCGACCTCGACACCCACCTCGTCGGCGCACGAGGGGCGGCCTGATGACCGTTCGCCAGCCCATCCGGATGTGTGTGCGCTGCGAGCGGCTCACCACGGACCCGGTGGTCGTCTCCGAGGTGCACGCCGGCTCGGGCCCGGGATTCAACGTCTACGCCTGCCCCGAGTGCGCCCCGGATATCCCCCGCCCGCCGGACGCCCTCGACCTCCTCCAGCCCGGCTGGGATCACTGGCCGGACGAGGACGAGGAGCAGGCCCCGTAGTCGCGAGCCCACGGTTCGGGGCTGGAGCGGTTCGGTGAGCACGTCACCACCGCTACGAAATGCGGTGCCCGTCCGAGGCGAACCGGGGAGCAGCCGCTGTATGCCCGGGCCTTCGATCGGCTCTCGCGCGGGGTGCTGCGGCGCGCAACCTTCCCTGATTCTTGCGCGGAAGGGCCCGGCCGGGATTTCCCGGCCGGGCCTTTTTCGTGGGGGTGGTCCGCGGGCTGATAAGACGTTTGACAACCACCAAGATCCAAGTAATTTTGGCCTGCTGACCCTTCCGTCCTTGAAAGGACCCTGCTCGGTGTTCTCCCGCGTGCGTCAACCCGTCATGGCCGCAGTAGCGGTCACCTCGCTCTGCGCCTTCGGCGCCTATGCGGCGGCTGCCGACGGGTCGGGCGCCTCCGCGGCGGACCCCGCGGCGCTCGCGAAGCCCTCGGCCTCGGCATCGGCATCGGCCTCGACCTCGGCATCTGCTTCGACGACCGCCTCGCCCTCCGCGTCGGCCACGGCCAAGGTCTCGCCGTCGCCCTCGGCATCGGCCACTGCCTCGGCGCCGGCGCCCACCGCGGCGGAGTCCCCCTACCCGAATTCCGCAGAAATCCTCGCGAAGGACGGAATCAAGCTCGTTCGCGGAGACGGCGGAATCACCCTCGCCGAATGCGGAGTCAGCGCTTCCCAGATTCGCGTGTACACCTACGAGGACCCCGCCGTTAAGCGGAAGCCCATGTACTGCTTTAACGTCGTTTCGCGGACCGGCCGGGTCACCTTCGAATTGGACCGGGTCTTCGCCATCGACACCGGCGCGCACTCCGCGAGCGCCAAGCTCGTCTCGGGCGCCACCACCTCGAACGCCGTAGTCCGCAAGAACAGCTACGTGCGCGTCGTCGATGAGCCGCTGGGTGCCACGGGCCACGTCATCGTCGAACTCCGCGTGACCGGCTGACCTCGCCGCGGCCGCCGGGTTTCCCGGGTTCTTGAAACCTCTGGTTTCCCCGGTTTCCCAGCCGCCCGCTCCGCCCGCTCCGCCCTGTCATGCGAAGACGCCCCGCGTCGCAATTCCTCTCCACCGAAGGTCCCAGACCCGTGATGAAGCGCACCGCGCACCTCAGCCTTGCCCTGCTCGCAGGCGCCGCCCTCCTCGGACTCGGCGCCACCCCGGCCGCCGCAGCCCCACAGCCCTCTCCGCCGCTCCTGCGCATCATGCCGCTCGGTGACTCCATCACCCATGGCGCTTACAGCGAGAGCGACGGCGGATACAGGCAGCCCCTGTGGAACCTCATGTCGGGTCAGTCCCGGTACCTTCCCGACCTCGGCGGGTCCGAGTCCTTCGGCCACTTCGCCGACCCCGAACACGAGGGGCACCAGGGATGGACCATCGGGATGGTCTCGTCGTATGTCGCCCAGTGGCAGTCCGCCGCCAACCCGGACGTCGTCCTGCTCCACCTGGGCATCAACGACCTGCGTGAGACGAACAAGGAAACCGGCGCCCTCGTCAACGACCCGGTCGAATCGGCGAACCGGCTGTCCGCGCTCATCGACGGGATACAGGCGCGAAAGCCCGGTGTCACGGTCATCGTCCAGGGTCTGCTGACGTCCACCGTCGACCAGGAGGAGCGCGCAGCCGCCTTCAACGCGGTCATCCGCGGGCAGGAAGCCTCCCGCCGGGCGGCCGGCCAGCACTTCCGCTACGCGGAGCCGGCCCAGGTGATCGCCGCCACGGAAATGTTCGACGGTCTGCACCCCATCGACGCCGGCTACGCCAAGATGGCCGCCGTCTATCACCAGGCCCTGGAGCAGGCCGTCACCGACGGCTGGATGCCGCCGCGCGCCCCGCGGGCCGGCAACGAGGTCGGCGGCGCCGCCCGGGTGCGCTGGGCCGACTGGGACGGTGACGGCAAGGCCGACCAGATCCTCGTCGCCGACAACGGCGCCGTCGACGTCAAGCTGAACCGCGGCGGAAACAACGCCGGCGGCTGGCAGGGCCCCTTCCGCGTCGCGAGCGGCCTCACGACCGACCGCTCACGAGTCCGGTTCGCCGACTGGGACGGTGACGGCAAGACCGACTACATCCTCCTCAACACCAACGGCAGCATCGTCGTCTACCTCAACCGCGGCGGCGACGCCGGCGGCGGCTGGGCGTACGCCGGGCAGGTCGGCACAGGCGTCACGAGCACCCAGGACAAGGTCCGCTGGGCCGACTACGACGGCGACGGCAAGACCGACTACACCACGTTCGGCGACAACGGCGCCGTCACGGTCTACCTCAACCGCGGCGGCGACACCGGCGGCGGCTGGCATGCCCTGAACCAGGTGGCCACCGGCACCACGAGTGATCGCTCCCGCGTCCGCCTCGCCGACATCGACGGCGACGGCCGGGCCGACTACGTCACGATCAACCCCAACGGCGCCGTCGTCGCCCACGTGAACCGCGGCGGTGACTTGAACGGCGGCTGGGGATCGCTCGGCCAGATCGCGGCCGGTCTGACGACCGTGCAGAGCAAGGTGCAGCTCGCGGACTTCAACGGTGACACCCACGCCGACTACTTCCTCTCGGGGACCGGCGACAGCGCGGAGGTCTACCTCTTCAACGGCGGCGACTCCGGCGCCGGCGGCGGCTGGACCTCCCTCGGCACCGTCGTCTGACGCACGGACGAAGAAGAAGGGGAGGGGCGGAAGCCCGGTGCCGTCGCGCACGGCAACGACACCGACGCGGTGGCATACCGAATCCGCAACAACGTCGCGGGCCTTCCCCCCTCCCACCCGACATCGTGCAGATGCCCTTCCCGTTCAGGGCATGATGGGGGGCGCGCCGTAGGCGCGGGCGGCACTCGGGGCCGGGGGCGGACGGCAGGTGGCCGGAGCGGCCCGCCTCGGATCTTTGTACGCCCCCGCATGGGCTAACTTTGAACCTTCGTACGCCCGAACCGGTTGGGGAGAAAACAATGACGGAAGCGATCCTGCTGGTCGGAGGGCAGGGGACGCGACTGCGCCCCGTGACGGTCAACACCCCCAAGCCGATGGTGCCGGCCGCCGGTGTGCCGTTCCTCGCCCACCAGATAGCCAGGGCCGCCGCCGCCGGTGTCACCCACATCGTGATGGCCACCTGCTACCTCGCCGAGGTCTTCGAGCCCTACTTCGGCGACGGATCCGACTTCGGCATCACCCTCGAGTACGTGGTCGAGGACGAGCCCCTCGGTACCGGCGGCGCCATCCGCAACGCCGCGCAGCGCCTCACCGGCGGCCCGGACTCCTCCGTCCTCGTCTTCAACGGCGACATCCTGACCGGCCTGGACATAGCCGGGCTCGTCGAGTCCCACAAGGCGGCCGACGCCGACGTCTCCCTGCACCTGGTGCGGGTCGAGGACCCGCGCGCGTTCGGCCTCGTCCCCACCGACTCCGAGGGGCGGGTGCTGGCCTTCACGGAGAAGCCGCAGACCCCCGAGGAGATCGTCACCGACCAGATCAACGCCGGCTGCTACGTCTTCCGCCGCAGCGTGATCGACTCCATCCCGGCCGGCCGCCCGGTGTCCGTCGAGCGCGAGACCTTCCCCGGTCTGCTCGCCTCCGGAGCCAAGCTGCACGGCGTGACCGAGGACACCTACTGGCTGGACCTCGGCAAGCCCGAGTCCTTCGTCCAGGCCTCCGCCGACCTCGTCCGCGGCGTCGTCTCCTCCCCGGCGGTCCCCGGCCCGCGTGGTGAGGCCCTCGTGCTTCCGGGTGCCCAGGTGGCTGACGGAGCCAAGCTTTCTGGCGGTACCGTTGTGGGTGCCGGCGCCCGCATCGAATCGGGCGCGGTCGTCCAGGGCTCCATCGTGCTGGACGGTGCGACCCTCGGCCCGGACACGGTGGTGAGCGCCAGCCTCATCGGTGCCGGTGCCTCGGTGGGCTCGCGCACGGTGGTGAACGGCGCGGTCATCGGTGACGGTGCCGTCGTAGGAGCTGACAACGAACTTCGCGCAGGGGTGCGGGTGTGGTGCGAGGCTGAACTCCCCGACGCCGCGGTCCGCTTCTCCTCCGACCGGTGACCAACTTCAGTGAGGCACAACCTGTGATAGGCGAGCAGCAGACTCCCCGCGCGACCGACGTCGCATCCACGAAGCTCCCCGACGCCTGGGCGCACACCCCGCTCACCGTGGTCATGCCCACGTACAACGAGGCGGGCAACCTTCCGGGCATGGTGGAGCTGCTCATGGGTCTCGACCAGCCGGGCCTGCGCCTGCTGGTCGTCGACGACTCGTCGCCCGACGGCACCGGCAAGATCGCCGACGAGCTGGCGGAGAACTACCTCACGGAGGACGGCAAGCCCCGCGTGTCGGTCCTGCACCGCACCGCGAAGGACGGCCTCGGCCGCGCCTACGCGGCGGGCATGACCAAGGCCGTCGAGGACGGCGCCGAGTACGTGCTCCAGATGGACGCGGACGGCTCCCACCCGGCCGGCAAGATCGCCGAGATGCTGGGCGTCGCCCGCTCCACCGGCGCCGGTCTCGTCGTCGGCTCCCGCTACGTCCCGGGCGGCACCCTCTCCGACGCGTGGGGCGCGCACCGCAAGCTGCTCTCCCGCTGGGCCAACGCCTACGCGAGCACCATCCTGGGCACCCGCGTCCGCGACATCACGGGCGGCTTCAACCTGTGGAGCGCCGACGCGCTGAAGGCGATCGACCTCGCGTCGATCGGCAGCGCCGGCTACAGCTTCCAGGTGGAGATGAAGTTCAAGGCCCTGCGCCGCGGCTTCCAGGTCATGGAGGTCCCGATCCACTTCGAGGACCGCACCATCGGCGAGTCGAAGATGAACCTGGCCGTGCAGCTGGAGTCCATCGCCATGCCGTGGAAGCTGCGCGCCCGCGCCGGCAAGCGCTGACCGGCCCGAACCGGCCCGCGAGCGTACGCGAAAAGGGGCACCCCCTCGGGGGTGCCCCTTTCCCGTACCCGCCCGCACCGGCCGTACGGGCTCACTGCCCGCGGACGGTGACCTTCTCGTCGTTCTGGATCTGCTTCACCAGCTGCTGCACCTTCGCCTTGTCCCAGACGAGGTTGCCGCCGCGCTGGCCGGAGATCGGGATGTTCATCGAGACGCCGTCGCCGCCGTTGATGCCCTTCATCGCGAAGAACATCTGGCCCATGTCGTACAGGCCCATGTCCTTGTCCACGATCAGCGTGTCCAGGCCCGCGCCCATGACCGGGTAGAGCTTGAACGGGTTGAGGACCGTGGACGGGGTCGCCGCCTGGTTGGCGAGCGCCGCCAGGAACTTCTGCTGGTTCTTCGTCCGCTGGAGGTCCGACTCCGCGAAGGCGTACCGGGTCCGTACGAAGGCCAGGGACTGCTCGCCGTTCAGCGTCTGCTTGCCGGCCTTGAAGTCGGCGCCCGACTTCTCGTCCTTGAAGCCCTGCTCGATGTCGAGCTCCACCCCGCCCAGCGCGTCCACGATGTTCGCGAAGCCGGCGAAGCCGATCTCCGCGTAGTGGTCGATGCGCAGGCCGGTGTTGTGCTCCACCGTCCGCACCAGCAGCTCGGGGCCGTCCTCCGCGTAAGCGGCGTTGAGCTTGACCCGCCGTCCCTGGGCGGGGAACTTCTTGCCGGACTGGGAGCCGACGAAGGAGGGGATCTCCACGTCGGAGTCGCGCGGCAGCGAGATCATGGTGTTCCCGCTGGAGCACTTCGCCAGGATCATCATCGAGTCGGTGCGCTTGCCCTCGGCCGAGCCCGTGTGGAGCTTCTTCTTCTCCTCGGCGGACATGCCCTCGCGGCTGTCGGAGCCCACGATCAGGTAGGTCGTGCAGTCGCCCTCCTTCGGGCGCTCGATGACCTTGGAGAGGTCCACCTCGCGGCGCACCTTGGAGTCCGCCCAGAAGTAGGTGGAGACCGTGGTCACCAGCAGCGCGGAGACCAGCACGATCGACCCGATCTTGATCCGCTTGCGCCAGTCCGGCGCGGGGCCGGGCGCCCGCTGCGGCCGCCCGGGTCCGCCGGGTCCGGCCGGTCCGCCGCCCGAGGGCGACCCGTAGACCTGGCCGGTGTTGTAGCCGCTGTCGTAGGCGTCGTTGCTCCGCGGCTGCTGCGGGGGCACGGACGGCCGCGCGGGCTGCCGGGGCCCCGGGGGGCCCTGCGGGGGCCGCTGCGGCTGGGGCGGCTGCTGGGGCTGCTGCTGCCGCTGGATGTGCCGCATCCGCTGGGGACCCTCGGGCTGGGGCTGCGCGCTGCCGCGCCCGTAGCCGCCGTCACGACCTTCTGGCCAGTCATTCATGTGCCCAAGGATGCCTGCCCGGGTGTGTCGTCCAACAGCCCGGTGTGCTTTCCGTGCCGGGGCTGTTGCAGAGCTGATGCCTCCGGTACGGATCTAAGGTGTCCGTATGACTCAGATACCGGGCGAGCTGCCCGGGAAGCCGACCGCGGCCTCCCGTACGACCCTCAGCCACATCATGACCGCGAACGACACCAACCTCCTCGGGACGGTGCACGGCGGGGTGATCATGAAGCTGGTGGACGACGCGGCGGGCGCGGTGGCCGGCCGCCACTCCGGGGGCCCGGCGGTCACCGCCTCCATGGACGAGATGGCCTTCCTCGCGCCCGTGCGCGTCGGCGACCTCGTCCACGTGAAGGCGCAGTGCAACTGGACCGGCCGCTCCTCCATGGAGATCGGCGTACGGGTCCTCGCGGAGCGGTGGAACGAGTCCACCCCCGCCACCCAGGTCGGCAGCGCCTACCTCGTCTTCGCGGCGGTCGACGCCGAGGGCAAGCCCCGCCGGGTCCCGCCGGTCCTGCCCGAGACGGAGCAGGACGAGCGGCGCTACCAGGAGGCCCAGATCCGCCGCACCCACCGCCTCGCCCGCCGCCAGGCCATCAAGGCGCTGCGCGAGGAGCGGGCCGCGCAGGGATTCGACGACTGACCTTTGGGGGGTTTCGCCCCGATTCTCGGCGGCGACCCCCTCATTGAGTCCTGCCTCACTCTCGCCGACAGCGGGTCTCACCTCGACTTCGAGCGCACGTAGACTGATGAGCTGACGTTCGGCTCGGCTCATCGGGTGGAGCGACGTGGTCCCCGTGAACCGGCCCTGCTGCGGAGAAATTCCTCTATGTCGACGGTCCTACAGCCCCACCCCGCTCCAGATTCCAACGCGCTGTCGGACCCCGCGTCGGCCCCGGCCGCACAGGGCCGCGTCCGCCGCCCGCGGCTCAGGGCGCTGGACGGCCTGCGCCTGGTGGCCGCGCTCATGGTGGTGGCCTTCCACTGGACGGGCGTCAACCGCATGCCCGAGGTCTGGGACGGGATCCCGCAGAAGCTGATGCCGGAACTGCACCGGTTCACCGCGTACGGCTTCCTCGGCGTGGAACTGTTCTTCCTGATCAGCGGCTTCGTCATCTGCATGTCCTGCTGGGGCAAGACTCCCCGGCAGTACTTCACCTCGCGCGTCGTGAGGCTGCTGCCCGCCTACTGGGTCGCGATCATCCTCACGGCGCTCGTGGTGAACTACGCGGCCACCGCCCGGAACCGCGCCCATCTCACGGTGTCCGACGTGCTCACCAACCTGACGATGCTTCAGCAGCCGCTGGGCGTCTCCGAGGTGGACCCCGTCTATTGGACCCTCTGGGTCGAACTGCGCTTCTACCTGCTGTTCGCCGTCGTCGTGGCGATGGGCCTCACCTACCGCCGGGTGCTCGTCTTCTGCGGGATCTGGATGATCGTCGCGGTGGTCGCCGACAAGGCGGACCTCGAGCTGCTCGAGATGTTCGCGATGCCCGAGTACGCCCCGTACTTCATCGCCGGCGTGGCCATGTTCCTGATCTACCGGTTCGGCGTGAACTGGCTGCTCCTGGGCGTCGTCGGGTTCTCCTGGCTGGTGGCCCAGAACAAGCTGCTCGGTACGAGGGGCAGCTACGAGTACAGCACCATGCACTCGCTGAGCTGGACCGTGATGGCGGGGTTCTCCCTCCTGGCCTTCGGCGTGGTGCTCGCGGTGGCGATGGGCGCCTTCGACCGGATCCAGTGGAAGTGGCTCACCGTCGCCGGCGCGCTCACCTACCCCGTGTACCTGCTGCACCAGGAGATCGGCTTCGCGCTGATCCGCTGGGCCCGCGACCACGGCATGGGCGTCGGGGTGACACTGCTCGGCACGCTCGCCGTCGTGCTCCTGCTGTCCTGGATCGTGCACCGGTACGCGGAGCGGCCGCTGTCGGCCCTCATGAAGCGCATGCTCGACGCCCCCGGCCTCGTCCTGCACAAAGCCGACCCGCCGGTGCGCCCGCGCGCCGCGAATCCCGAACGGAAGACGATGGATACGGCAGGTCCCGCACGATGACCACCAGCACGCTCCCTTCCCCGACGGGCCGTCCCGCCTCCGAGCGGGCCTCCGGCGACGGGTCCGGCCCGGACCGCGGCCGCGCCGCCCGTCGGCCGGACTGGCTGTGGGCCGCCGTGCTGACCTTCGTCGTCGCCATCGTCGGCAGCGGCAACCCGCAGCTGTGGCGCGACGAGCTCGCCAGCTGGAACGCCGCCATCCGCAGCACCGACGACCTGATAGCGATGCTGGGCCACGTGGACGCCGTCTCCGGCCTCTACTACCTGCTGCTGCACGCCTGGGTCTCCGTCTTCGGCGACTCCGAGATGATGCTGCGGATGCCGTCCGCGTTCGCCATGGCGGGCGCCGCGGCCTTCGTCGTACTGACCGCCCGTACGCTGTTCGACCGCCGCACCGCCGTGTTCGCCGGCCTGTTCTTCGCCGTGCTCCCGTCGGTCACCCGGTACGGCCAGGAGGCCCGCTCCTACGCCTTCGTCGTGCTCGCGGTCACCGCGGCGACCTGGCTGCTGCTGCGGGCGCTGGACCGGCCGGCCCTGCGCCGCTGGGCCCCGTACGCCCTCGCGGTGGCGGCGGCCGGACTGTTCCACATCGTCTCCCTGCTGTTCCTGCTGCCCCACGCGCTGATCGTGCTGCTGCGCTGGTGGCAGGAGCGGCGCGGGCGCACCCTCGTCGCCTTCGCGGTGACGGTCGCCGTCGCCCTGATCCCGGTCATCCCGCTGGTGCTGCTCGGGCAGCGGCAGGTGGGCCGCCAGATCAGCTGGATCGCGAAGCCGCATCTGCGCAGCATCGCGGGCGTCTGGGACTCCCTCTTCGGCTCCCCGCTCATCGCCATCGCCGTCGCCGGACTGGCGCTGCTCCCGCTCGCGTGGAGCCGCGGGCGCCGGCCCGCCGTGGAGCTCCTGCTGGTCGGTGCCGCCCCGATCGCGGCCGCCTGGGTGGTCTCGCAGGGCAGCACCTCGTACTTCATGGACCGCTACCTGCTCTTCACCGTGCCCGCCTGGGTGGTCCTCGCCGCCGCCGGTCTGGCGGCCCTGCGGCCCCGGCCGCTCGGTGTGGCCGGCCTGGCCGCGGTGGTCCTGCTGAGCCTCCCCGACCAGCGCCAGCTCCGTAAGGACACGGTCAAGGCCGGCCGGGAGGGCGAGGAGGCCGCGGCGCTCATCGCCAAGGGCTACCGGCCCGGTGACGGCTTCGTGCCGGTCCGCGGCGCCGACAGCGTGTTCATGACCGACTTCCAGGTCGAGTACTTCCTGCCGCCGGACGTCAAGCTCCGCGACGTGTTCGCGCAGCGCTCGGCCGTCGAGAACGACGACCTCTTCCCGGTGGAGTGCGAGCAGCCCGAGAAGTGCCTCGGCACCACCCAGCGGGTGTGGGTGGTCACCTGGAGCGGTACCCCGAACCCGTACCACAAGCTCCCGAAGGCGCAGGCCGAGGCGTTGGAGAAGCACTTCAAGGTGGTCCAGAAGACCAAGGTCCACGGCCTCCAGGTGTCCCTGGTGGAGCGCGTCAAGTAGCCCTGCCCCGCAGGCCTACCGCCCGCACACCACCTGGTCCCCGGTGACCACCCCGACGGCGCCGCCCTGGTACGGGTCCTCCGCCCGTACCGGGACCACCTTGCGGAAGTCGGCCCCCGCGATCACCAGAACCGTCCGGCCCTGCCCCGGCACCGCGCGCAGCTCGCTGCCGGGCAGGGCCGTCGACACCGACCGGGCGGAGCGGTCCCAGCGCGGGTCGTAGGTGACCACGGTGCGCCGGACCTCGCGGCTGGCGCCGTTGCCCGGGGCCCCGGTGGTGTCGAAGCCGGTGGCGCGCAGGGCCGCGTCGACCCGTCCGCCCAGCCCGTCGATCCGGGTCCCGTTCTCCACCTGGACCCGGACCTGCTGCGGCGGCACGTCCACCGGCACCGCCGCCGGCCTGGCGGCGGCCTTCCCGGGCCGGACGGGGGCGAGCGGCCGGTCCTGGCGCAGCGCCTCGAAGAGCTTGGCGGCCTTCGGCTCGTCCCACTTCACGGTGGAGCCGATGCCCTTGACGGGGAACGAGGGGCTGCCGATGGGCACCGAGGCGAACTCCGAGGAGGACGGGGTGAAGTCCCGCATGGCCTGCCCGAGCGCGAGCATCTGCTCCGAGCCGAAGCCCTTGTCGGCCCGGACCGAGCCGAGCAGGGTGGAGCTGACCTCCTTGAACTTGACCGGGTTGAGCAGCACGCCGCCGCCGGTCGCCTGCCTGATCAGGGCGGCGATGAACCGCTGCTGGCGCTGCATCCGGCCGAGGTCGGAGGCCCCGTCCACATGGCGCGAGCGCACGTACTGCAGGGCCTGGCCGCCGGTGAGGCGGTGGGTGCCGGGGAGCAGGTCCAGGCCGGTGTTCGGGTCGCGCATGGTCTTGGCGGTGCAGATCTCCACCCCGCCCATCGCGTCGACCGTCTTCATGAAGCTGGTGAAGTCGACCTCCAGGTAGTGGTCGATCTTCACCCGGGTCATGCTCTCGACGGTCCGCACCGTCAGCTGGGGCCCGCCCTCCGCGTAGGCGGCGTTGAGCTTCACGGGGTGGGCCTTGTGGTTCTTGCCGCTGACGAGGTCCCGGTGCGCGGGCACCTCCGCGTAGCTGTCGCGGGGCAGGCTGATCACGCTGGCCCGTTCCCGGTCCGCCGAGAGGTGGACCAGCATGATCGTGTCCGTGCAGTGGCAGGGCGCCCCGCCTAGGCGGTACTCGCGCTTCTCCTCCGGGCTGATCTTCTCCCGGCCGTCGGTGCCCACCAGCAGGAAGTTCAGGCCGTGCCCCGCCTGCGGGCGGTTCTTCATGTCCTTGAACGGATCCACGCGCTCGATCCCGGTGTCCAGTCCGGTCATCACGGCGTGCCCGACGGCTCCGGAGCCCAGCACCAGCACCGCCAGCCCGCCCGCGATCCGCACCCCCCACCTCGGCCGGTCGTCCCGACGCCGTGAGCGCTGCGCACGGCGCGGCCCGACGGGATGGGGGGGACGGTGCGGCTGGGGCACGGGGGACACCTCCGTGAGGCAGCAGGGGCGGAGTTCGTCAGAACAGTAGGCCCATACGATCAGCGTCTGTCCGTACCGCTCCCTCGGCGCGCACCCGGTTCCCCCGTACGCGGTAACGTGGCACAGATACCCGACCTTGAAGGACCACATGCCCGCCCAGCAGCCCGCAGTCTCGGTGATCATGCCGGTGCTCGACGAGGAGCACTACCTCCGCGATTCCGTCCGCCACATCCTGGAACAGGAGTACGCGGGCGAGATGGAGGTGGTGATCGCACTCGGGCCGTCCACGGACCGCACCGACGAGATCGCCGCCGAGCTCGTCGCCGAGGACCCCCGCGTCCACACCGTCCCCAACCCCACCGGACGGACCCCGGCGGCGCTCAACGCCGCCATCAAGGCGTCACGTCACCCGATCGTGGTACGCGTCGACGGCCACGGCATGCTCTCGCCCGACTACATCGCCACCGCGGTCCGCCTCCTGGAGGAGACCGGCGCGCAGAACGTCGGCGGCATCATGCACGCCGAGGGGCAGAACGCCTGGGAGGACGCCGTCGCCGCCGCGATGACGTCGAAGATCGGCGTCGGCAACGCGCCGTTCCACACGGGCGGCCAGGCGGGCCCTGCCGAGACCGTCTACCTGGGGGTCTTCCGCCGCGAGGCCCTCGAACAGCAGGGCGGGTACAACGAGGAGTTCATCCGCGCGCAGGACTGGGAGCTGAACTTCCGCATCCGCGAGGCCGGCGGCCTGATCTGGTTCTCGCCGGAGCTGAAGGTCCAGTACCGCCCGCGGCGCTCGGTGAAGGCCCTGGCCAAGCAGTACAAGGACTACGGGCGCTGGCGCCACGTGGTGGCCCGCTACCACGCCGGCTCCATCAACCCGCGCTACCTGGCCCCGCCGACCCTCGTCTGCGCGATGGCCGCGGGCGTGGCCGTGGGCGTGGCCGTCAGCCCCCTGGGCTTCGTCGTTCCGGCGGGCTACTTCGCGGCGATCGTCGCGGGCTCCGTCCCGGCGGGCAAGGGCCTCTCGCTGAAGGCCCGGGCGCAGATCCCCGTCGCCCTGGCCACGATGCACCTGTCCTGGGGCTTCGGCTTCCTGACGAGCCCGCGCTCGCTGGCGGACAAGGTCATCGCGAGCCGCCGCCCGGCGGTCAAGCGGGACGCCTCGCAGGTCTGAGACGCGGTCGGACGAGGCGGTCCGACGCACGAAGGGGCCCGGTGCCGTCGCACCGGGCCCCTTCATCGTTCGTACGGGCTACCAGGTGAAGCCCGGCTGGATCTGCATGCAGGCGCCCTCGTTGTCGCCGTTGAGCGCGTGGGCGGAGGTCGGGAGCGAGGTCGGGGCGGGCGGCGGCGGGGCCGGCGCGTCACCGGTCCGCCAGTCCTTGCCGACGAACAGGACGATCGTGGAGACGTCGGCGGACTTCTGCACCGAGGCGGCCGGCAGGCCCAGCGCGGTGGCCACGGCGGCGGCGTCGGCCGCCTGGCCGTCGGTGGCGTAGCGGACCACCGTGGTGTCCTCGCCCCCGGTCACGGTGTCGGCGGTGGCCTTGGTGAAGCCCTTGCCGGTCAGCACCGCGGCGACGTCGGTCGCCCGGTTCTTGACCCTGGCCTGGGCGCCGTCCTTGCCGCTGGTGGCGTTGCGGACGGAGACCGCGATCTTCGCGGGGGCCGACGCCGGGGCCGTGGTCGCGGCGGCCGGGGGAGGCGGGGTCGCGGAGACGCCCGGCGAGGGGGAGGCCCCGTCCGTCGGGCCGTTGCCCTTGAAGTCGAGCGGTATGTCCTCGCGGACCATCTTGAACACGGCCTCCGCCGCGCCCGCCTCGGGCTCGACCCGGCCCTCCTCGCGGGTGCTGTACACCCACGGCATGGTGGTCATGGTGATCCGGCTCGGGGGAACCTTCTTGAGCTCCATGCTCAGGTCGTACAGCCTGTCGATCTTGTTCAGGCCGGGGTCCACGACCATGGCCTTGATCGCGGCCTGCGCCAGGCTGTTGAGCATCACCGGGTTGCTGAGCTTGGCGTTCTTGCGGAACTCGCGGGACAGCGAGCTCATGTACTGGTGCTGGGCGTGGGTGCGGCCGATGTCGGTGCCGTCCTCGAACCCGTAGCGGGTGCGCAGCCACTGCAGGGCCTGCTCGCCCTGGATCCGGGTCGTGCCCTTCTCCAGCTTCAGGCCGGAGCCCTTGCCGTCACGGGTGCGGGAGTGGACGTTCTGCTCGACGCAGACCGGGACGCCGCCGATGGCGTCGGCCATCGAGACCACGCCCTTGAAGTCGATCATCATGAAGTGATCGATGGGTATCTTGGTCAGCTCGGTCCAGGCGGCGACCGTGCAGCCCGGGCCGCCGCGGCCGAGGGACTCGTTCGTCTGGACGAGCCCCTTGCTGGCCGGGTGCACCTTGCCGTTCGTCTCCGTGCACTTGGGCATCATCAGCAGCGTGTCGCGCGGCATGGATATGACGGACATGTTGCTGCGGTCCGCGGACAGGTGCAGCAGCATCTGCACGTCCGCGAGGGGCGGGCCGCCGAAGGTGTCCGTGGCGCCGCCGAGGGCCTGGTTCGCCTCGTCGTCGCGTGCGTCCGACCCGATGAGGAGGATGTTCAGCGGGGTCTGCCCGAAGGCGTTGGGCTTGGAGCCGCCCAGCTTGTTCTCGCCGAGGTTCAGCGCATCCGTCTTGATGCTGCCGTTGAGGTGGCGGTAGTACAGGTAGCCGGCCGCCGCCGTCCCGAGTATGAGCAGGGCCAGCACGGAGGAAACCCAGCGCAGCACGCGCCGGCGGCCCCGCCTGGAGCCGCGGCCGCCACCGGCGCGGCGGCTCCTGCCGGAGCCGCCCCGGGGTGGCGGGACCTCGCCGGGCGCGCCCGCCCCGCCGCCGGATATGTCACCGGCGGACTGGGCGACCGCCCCCTCCCCCCGCATGCTGCTGTGCCTCACGAGCCCCCCTAAAGATCCTGATTACTCGGCATTGTGCCGGTACGTCCGGCCGCTGCCCGTTATTTGGCGCAGACAGCCTTGTCGGCCTGCGTCTGCTGAACGTCCTTCGGCAGCTCCTGCGGAGCCGGCGGTGCCAGCGGGGCGCCCGGCTGCTGGAAGTCCTCTCCCAGCGTCAGCTTCATCGGCGTCCTCGCCGCCGCGTCGGCCGTCCCCATTTTCATCGCAGTGGCGGGCAGCCCCATCATGTCCGCCAACGCCCGGGCCTGGTCGGCCTGGTTGGGGGCGTACTCCAGCTGGGTGGCGGCGACCTTCGCGGGCGCGTTGCCCAGGTTGCTCGCCTTCGGCACGCCCTTGGTGTTCTGCAGCCAGTTCAGCGTGGTGGACGCGGAGCCCTTGGGGCCGCCGCCGTTGTACACGTCGACCCTGATGTCGGCGGCGGGCGCCCGGTTGCCCTGGAGCAGGGCGTCCTGCTTGGCCTTCGCGTCCGCGTCGGCCGCGTCCTTCGCGGCCTGCTCCTTCTTCTCGACCTCCGTGAGCGAGACGTCCCCCCGGATCATCTGCAGCAGGGGGTCGGCCAGGGCCGGGTTCACCACGACGGTCGCCTTGACCTTCTCGGCCGGGTTGTCGAGCACGGGCAGCGTGGTGAAGGTGATGTTCTTGAGGTCGATGTCCTTCAACTCGCCCGCGAGGTCGGTGAGTTTGCCGATGGATCCCAGACCCTGGTCCACGGTCAGCGACTTGGTGGCCGCCTCCGCGAGGGAGAAGAACTTCTTCGGACTGGTCAGGGTTTCCTTCGACTTCATCTCGCGCATCATCGAGCCGAGGAACTGCTGCTGGGTCTTGATGCGGTCGAGGTCGCTCTCGTTGCCGAAGGCGTGCCGGGTCCGTACGAAGGCCAGCGCCTGCTCGCCCTGCAGCCGGTGCTCGCCCTTGTCGAGCTTCAGCTTGGAGTCCCTGTCGTCGACGGGCTTCTCCAGGCAGACGGGCACCCCGCCGACCGCCGTGCTCAGCGTCTTCACCGCGTTGAAGTCGACCATCATGAAGTTGTCGACCTCTATGCCGGTGAGGGCCTTGACCGTGCGCATCGTGCAGCCCGCGTCCCGGCCTTCCTGGCCCAGGCTGTTGTTGAAGCGCGTGCCCTTCGTGCCGCGGATCTCCTTCACCGATCCGCCGGTCTGCTTCGTCGGGCAGGCCGGGATGTCGGTGATCAGGTCGCGCGGGATGGACAGCGCGGTCGCGTTGCTGCGGTCCTTGGCGATGTGGAAGAGGATCGTGGTGTCGGCGTGGCCGACGCTGTCCCGGTCCCCGTAGGCCTCGTTGCCCGCACCGGTGCGCTTGTCGGTGCCGATGACCAGGATGTTGATCGCCTGGTCCTTCTTGAAGCCGCCGGTGCCGGCGCCCGCGACGTCCGTGACGCTGAGGTTGCCGTTCAGGTGGTCGTAGTAGAGGTAGCCCGCGATGCCGCCGCCGACCAGCAGCAGCGCCAGCGTCGTACAGGTGATGACGAGCGCCTTTTTGCGGCGCCCGCCGCCCCCGCCCTTGCGGGAGCGCCCGCCGCGCCGGCCGGGCGGGCCGTCCCCGCGCCGCGGCTGCGGTACGGAGGGGGAGGTGGCGGGCTCGGGGCGGGACGGCGCCGTGCGGGTCCGGCGCGGTGGGGCGACCCGGGGCCGCTGCTGCGCTGAGGAGTCGCCCAGTCGCAGCTCGTAATGGCCGGTGCGGGGGTTGAGTACCCACTGGTCTGCGGGGTCGATCTCGTCGGCCCGGCCACGGCTCTGCGCATCCACGGTTGCTCGAATCCTCCGTCGGTGCCTCACGACGCGCCTCCCCCAAGACGCGCGGTCAACGATCCGGCTGCAGGCGCCCGACCTCTGGACCGGCCGGGGCACCGGATCGCTCACCCTATCCGTCAGGTGCGGCCGCAAACCATGCTGGTGATGAATTCCACTGGCCTTATAACGGGGCGAACACCCCATCCCACTCGGTTCGGTCACCGGCTTTTTGGATTGCTTTACCGGCAGTCGGCGACGCCCGCCGTAGTCCCGGTGAAGGTGGGGACGGGTGTGGGGGTCGCTTCGGTTCCCTCGCGGGCCCGGTCCGCGGCCGACCGGCTCCCGGGGGCCTCCGTCGGCTCGATCCCGCCGCTGCCCCCGCCCTCCGCCTCGGCCTCGCTCGCGGTCTCCGCCTCGGGCTTCGGCGGAGTGATCGTCACGGGCTTGTCCAGCCTCAACTGCTGGAACAGCCGCGCCGCGTCCGGCTCGACCAGTTCGTCCCGGTTCGGGTCGGCGGAGTACGGCTGGCGGGGCACGGTCAGGAACTTGATCTGCTCGGTCGGTATGTCCCGTACGCCCCGTACGAGTTCGTACAGCCCGCGCAGCGAGGCCAGCCCCGGGTCCGTGGTCACCGATGAGGTCGCCGCGTCCAGCAGCGGGTACAGCCGGGCCGGATTGAGCAGGACCCCGTTGCTCTGCACCTTCTTGACCAGCGAGCCGAGGAACTGCTGCTGCCGCTCCATCCGTTCCGTGTCGCTGCCGTTGCCCAGGCTGTGGCGGGCCCGGACGAAACCGAGCGCCTGCTCGCCCTGGAGCGTCTGCCGCCCGGCGTCCAGCTTCAGATGCGCCTCCGCGTCGTCCACCGGCCGCTTCAGGCAGACCTCCACCCCGCCGATGGCGTCGACCATCTGCTTGAAGCCGCCGAAGTCGATCACCATGTGGTGGTCGACGCGGATCCCGGTGAGGTTCTCGACCGTACGGATCGTGCAGGCGGCCCCGCCCCATTGGAAGGCCCAGTTGAACTGCGCGAACTGCTCGCGGGTGCGGGTGCCGTCCGCCTTCAGGCAGGCCGGGATGTCCGCCATCAGGTCCCGCGGTATCGACACCGCGGTCGCGCTCCTGCGGTCCGCGGGCAGGTGCAGCAGGATCGTGGTGTCCGAGCGCTGCGTGCCCTCGTCCTGCCCGTACCGGCCGTTGTCCTTGCCCGAGCGCGAGTCCGAGCCGATCAGCAGGATGTTCTGGGCGCCGGGAGCGAAGTGCGCCGGGCGGTCGCGCTCGTAGCGCTCCAGCTCGGCCGCCGCGGAGGTGTCCTCGGTGATGTTCCCGTCGAGCTTGTTGTAGAGCCACCAGCCGGTGGCCGCCCCCGCCAGGACCAGCAGTACCACCCCGAGTCCGATCCAGCGCAGCAGCCGGCGCCTGCGACCCCGCGGAGATCCTCGATCCCGTCCGGCCGCATCGCTCCCACCGCCCGGTATGCCCGCGCTGTCCGTCACTGTGATTCACCCCCTGGAGGGATTCCCGCCCACGTGGCAGGGCCGTACGGTGTCGGTAGTGCGTTGCGAGAACCAAGCGCGCACACCGTGCCGATCGAGAACCAAGACGGCACAACCACCTCCAGGTGTTGCCGTACCAAACCGGGCTGGTTCCAACCCGGCTGGTGTTGATCGCGTAAGCACTGTCGGTCGCCGACCGGCAGTCGGCGTGAGCCAGGAATCCCCCTGCCTTGGCTGGGGTGAGGGTTCAATGGCGTCCGTCCCCTCAAAGCGACATCAGCCGTACGGGTGAGTACGGCCTCTGCCGATCGTGCCCCCGGGCTGCCGGAACAGCCCGGGGGCACCGGCGTGTCTAGGGCCATGTGGGTGACAAATCGCCCGCCGCCGACATTGAGCGGTGTGGGTGACGGCGCCGGTCGCCTCCTTAAACCGTGTGGGTGACGCGCTCGCTCTCCACCCGCTGGGCCAGCGCCTGCTCCGCCAATCGGTCCAGGTTCCGGCACAGCACCACGGACCCGCCCGACGCCAGCGCGGCGTACAACCCGGCCGACAGCCCGTCCCACGTGTCGTAGCCGAGCCCGGTCAGCACCCGCGAGCCCGCGCCGAGGCCCAGCTTCGCCGCGTCCTCGCGGGCGCGCGCGGTCAGCTCCGCGTACGAGAGCTCCTCGCCGCCGACCACCAGCCCCGGGCCGTCCGCGTCGACCGGGGCGAACGGAGCGAACCGGTCGCCCTGCCCCGGCACCTCCACGGCGTAGTCGGCGAACCCGGCCGGCGGCTGCGGGAACCGCCCGCCCAGCGGCCGCAGCGCCAGCGCCACGCGCTCACCGGAACAGGCCCGCGCCTCCTCCAGCGTGTCCGGCCCGCTCACCACGAGATCGGCACCGCCCGGCTCCCCGCCCACCTCGGCGACGACCCCGACGGAGGCACAGGCGAGCAGCCACACGGCGCTCTGCCAGTGCGCCGGGAGCAGCAGCGCGAGCCGGTCACCGGGCTCCGCGCCCAGGTCGCCCTGGAGCAGGTTCGCGGTCTTGGCCACCCAATTGGCGAAGGTGGCGACGGACAATTCGACGCGCTCGCCCGTGGCGTCGTCGTAGAAGGTGACGAGCGGGCGGCCCGGATCGGCGGCGAGCGCGGATCGCAGCAGGTCGGCAGGGGTGCGGTCAGTGGCGTTCACCCGCCAAAGGGTACGCGGACCCGTCCCTCGTACGGAGGTCTCCGGATCCTCCGTACGGGGCAGGGGTACACACACTCCATCGGACGGGCCGTCAGTTCTCGGATGGCGCCGGATGGTGACCGTGCCCACCATCCTTTTCATGCGCGGATTCCTTGCTTCCTCGATCGGCGTCGCGACGGCAGCGGCCCTGGCCCTGCCCCTCGTGCTCCCCACTCCGGCCCTGGCCGCCGCGTCCCCGGACGCGGTCACGGGGTCCACCCAGTCACTGCCGCTCGCGCCCCTCGGGCCGGGCACCGCCGACCGCACCCCCGGCGTCCCCGGCATGAGCGCGTCGCCCCGCCTCCCCGAGACCCGCGGCCTGGCCGCACGCGATGTCGAGACGTTCTCGCTGGTCGGAGTCGTCTGGGACGACGTCTCCACCGAACTCCACGGCCACGTCCAGGTCCGCACCCGCTCCACGGCCACCGCCGCCTGGTCCGACTGGCAGGACGTCGAGACCCACAACAGCGAACACGCCGCCGACCCCGACGCCGTGGAACGCGGCTCCGGCCGGATCCGCGGCGCGACCGCCCCCCTGTGGGTGGGCGAGTCCGACGGCGTTGAGGTCCGCGTCCAGGCCGAACCGGGCGCCGCGACCACCCCCCGCGCCCCCGGCCGGCTGCCGTCGGGCCTGCGCATCGAGCTGGTCGACCCGGGCCTGTCCGCGCCCGGCGCGGGCGCCGACGGCAAGAACGGCCGCCCCGCCGGAGACGACAAGGGCGAGGTCGCGGTCCCGGGCATGACGATGGAGATGGCCGAGTCCTCCGCCGCGAACGTCCCGCACGCCGCGCTCGGCGCGAACGAGATCACCGCCCTCGACAAGGCCGACTCCACCGCCGACGCGGTCTTCGCGAGCGACGGCACCCTGTCCGAGGCGGCCGCCGCCTACATCGGCCCCCGCCCGCGGATCGTGACCCGCAAGGGGTGGGGCGCGGACGAGAGCCTGCGGGAGCCCGGCTTCGTCTACACGAGCAAGGTCAAGGCGGCCTTCGTCCACCACAGCGCCTCCGGCAACAACTACGCCTGCAAGGACGCCCCGGCGGTGCTGCGCAGCCTGTACCGCTACCACGTGGTCAGCAGCGGCTGGCGCGACTTCGGCTACAACTTCGCCGTCGACAAGTGCGGCACGGTCTACGAGGGCAGGGCGGGCGGAGTCTCCAAGCCGGTCCTGGGCGCCCACACCATGGGCTTCAACACGGACAGCATGGGCATCGCGGTCCTCGGCACCTACACCTCCACGGCCCCGCCGGCCCCCGCCCTCGACGCGGTGGCCCGCCTCACGGCATGGAAGCTCGGCCTCTTCGGCGCGGACCCACGGGCGAAGACGACCCTGAAGTCGGGCGGCGGCAACCGCTTCCCGAAGGGCCAGTCGGTCAAGCTGAACGTCATCTCGGGCCACCGCGACGGCTTCGCCACGGAATGCCCGGGCAAGCAGCTGTACGCGAAACTCCCCCCGACCCGCACGGCCTCGGCGAAGCTCCAGGGCCGCCCGTAGCCTCCCGGCGGGGCTGAAGGTCCGGCGTTTGAGGACCGGGTCCGGGCAGAGCCCGGGGAACGGTGGAAGGGCGGGGTGGGGAACGGCCCCGCGGGGCTACGCTCAGACACATGGCCGGCCGCTTCGATCCCCTCACCCGCACCGCGGTCCGCGGCGGCCGCACCGACGTGCCCGCAGGGCAGGGGGCCGCGGCCCCCGGGGCCAAGCCGCGGGTGTGGACCCCCGAGGGCCCCCTGGACCTCGGCCTCACCCTCGGCCCCCTCAGACGCGGCCCCGCCGACCCCACCTTCCGCACCACCCCCGACGGCTCCGTGTGGAAGGCGAGCCAAACCCCCCAGGGCCCGGCGACCCTCCGGGTCTCCCGCACCGGGACGGGCGAGGTCCACGCCCAGGCATGGGGCCCCGGCACCGACTGGATGCTCGAACAGCTGCCCGCGCTCCTCGGATCCGGCGACGACCCCGCCGCCTTCGTCCCCCGCCACCGCCTCCTGCACGCCAGCCACCGCCGCCGCCCCGGCCTGCGCCTGACCCGTACCGGCATGGTCATGGAGTCCCTGATCCCGGTCGTCCTGGAGCAGAAGGTCACCACCGACGAGGCCTACCGCGCCTGGCGCCGCCTCGTACGGCAGTACGGCGAGCCCGCCCCCGGCCCGGACGCGGTCCGCGCACTGGACCTGTACGTCATGCCCACCCCCCGCACCTGGGCCCTGATCCCCTCCTGGGACTGGCACAAGGCCGGGGTGGACGCCAAGCGCTCCACCACCATCCTGCGCGCCGCCCGCGTCGCGGCCCGCCTGGAGGAGGCCGCCGCCATGGAGCTCCCGCAGGCCGCCGCCCGGCTGGAGGCCGTCCCCGGCATCGGCCCCTGGACCTCCGCCGAGACCCTCCAGCGCAGCAATGGCGACCCGGACGCCGTGACCACCGGCGACCTCCACCTCCCCGGCATCGTCGGCTACGCCCTCGCCGGCGACCGCGACGCCGACGACGCGGTCATGCTGGAGCTCCTCGCCCCCTACGCCGGCCAGCGCCACCGCGCCGCCCGCCTGATCCTCCTGGCAGGCCACACCCCGCCCCGCCGCACTCCCCGCATGCCGCGCGGCGACATCGGCCGGCTCTGAGAATCCAGCCCCTCCAGGGGGCACCTCCCAGCGGTAGCTGGGGGAGTTTGAGGAGCGGGGTCCGGGGCGGAGCCCCGAGCAGCGGCGCCGCCACGCGTCAGCGGACCTCGATGAAGTCCTCCGCGTCCCGCGAGGCCCGCTCCGCAGGAGCCACGGCCGGGTGCCCCACCGCCACCGCCCCCATCGGATCCCACTCCTCCGGCAGCCCCAGAACCTTCCGCACCACGTCCCGGCAGAACATCGTCGAGGACACCCACGCCGAGCCCAGCCGCTCCCCGGCCAGCGCGACCAGCAGGTTCTGCACGCCCGCGCCCATCGCGACGACGAACATCTCACGTTCGGCCGCGTCCCGCCGGGCGTGCCCGTAGTCGTGCGCCCCGTCCGTCACCAGACACGGCACGACCAGGTACGGCGCACGCCGCAGCACGTCGCCGCGCCGCACCCGCTTGGCGATCGACTCCTCGGACTTGCCGTCGCGCCGCAGGTCCGCGACCCACGCGTCCCGCATCGCGTCCAGCAGCTCCAGCCGGGCCGCCGCGGACTCCAGCAGGACGAACCGCCACGGCGTCGTGTGGTGCGGGGCCGGAGCGGTCACCGCGGCCGCCACCGCCCGGCGTACCGCGCCCGGGTCCACCGGCTCGTCGGTGAAGGCCCGGACGGTACGGCGCTGCGTCACGGCTTCCCGTACCGCCTCCGAGGTACCCAGCCGGAACATGTCCTCGGCAGGGGTGCGCACCAGGTCCCGGGCCGACGAGCCCTCGCCCAGCACGTGGCCCAGTCCGCGTACGACGGCCACCGGAAGGCCGGCCGCCTTGCCCTTGACCAGGTCGCCCGCGGCGGCCAGCTCGTCCGCCGTCGCGACCACCGTCGCGCTCAGCGGATTGCCGTGGGCGTCCGTGCCGCCGCGCAGGTCGTCGAGGACCCGGACCCCGGCCGAGCCGATCGCGACGTCCGTGAGCCCGGTCCGCCACGGCCGCCCGAAGGTGTCCGTCACGAGCACGCCCACCTCGACGCCGAGGATCTCGCGGACCCCGGCGCGGATGGCGGCGGCCGAGCCGTCCGGGTCCTCGGGCAGCAGCAGGACCGTTCCCACGGCGGTGTTGGAGGCGTCGACCCCGGCGGCGGCCATCACCAGGCCCTGCCGGTTCTCGACGATCCGCAGCGGACCCCGGCGCGCGACGACCCGTACGGTCTCCGCGTCGATCGCGTCCTCGCGCGAGTCGGCCCGCACGATCCGGCCCTCGGCCTTGGAGACGATCTTCGAGGTGACCAGCAGGACGTCCCCGTCCCGCAGGTCCGGCGCGGCCGTCGTGATCAGCCCCGCCAGGTCGTCGCCGGGCCGGACCTCCGGTATCCCGCCGACGGCCCGGACCTCGTACGAGGGAACGGAAGGCACGGTGCTCACCGGGACGCCTCGGCCAGCTCCAGCGCGGCGCGGGCCATCTCCGCGGTCGCCGCCAGGTCGGTCATCATCAGCGGCACCGCGCGGCAGGTGATCCCGGCGGCCTCCACCTCGGCGACGGCGCCGGCGTCGGCGGTGTCCACGAGCCAGCCGTCGAGCAGCCCGGTCCCGTAGTGCAGGGCGACCGCCGCGGCCGTGGACTCGACGCCCACCGCGGCCAGCACCTTGTCGGCCATCCCGCGCACGGGCGCGCCCCCGACGATGGGGGAGAGGCCCACGACCGGCGCCTCCGCGGCGGCCACGGCCTCGCGGATGCCGGGCACGGACAGGATCGTGCCCACCGACACCACCGGGTTGGACGGCGGGAAGACGATCACGTCGGCGGCGGCGATGGCCTCCAGCACGCCGGGCGCGGGCTTGGCCTGCTCGGCCCCGACGGGGACGACGGCCTCCGCGTCCACCGCGGCGCGCAGCTTGACCCAGTACTCCTGGAAGTGGATGACGCGGCGCTCGCCCGTCTCGGCGTCGGTGATCGCGACGTGGGTCTCGACCCGGTCGTCGGTCATGGGCAGCAGCCGTACGCCGGGCTGCCAGCGGTCGCAGAGGGCCTCGGTGACGGCGCTCAGGGGGTAGCCGGCGGCGATCATCTGCGTACGGACGATGTGCGTGGCGAAGTCGCGGTCGCCGAGGCCGAACCAGGTGGGTCCGACCCCGTAGGCGGCGAGCTCCTCCTTGACGGTGAAGGACTCGTCGGTGCGGCCCCAGCCCTGGTCCTCGTTGATGCCACCGCCGAGGGTGTACATCACCGTGTCCAGATCGGGGCACACCTTGAGTCCGAACAGGTGAATGTCGTCACCGGTGTTGCCGATGACCGTGATGTCCGCGTCGGGGACTGCCGACTTGAGTCCGCGGAGGAACCGGGCGCCGCCTATACCGCCGGCCAGAACAACAATGCGCATGCACCGCAGTGTGTCAGGCAGATCGAGGTCAGGCGGATACGGACGCCGATTCGGCCGGGGAGCAGTGGTGCATCGGCATCTCGGTGAGGCCGGGGAAGTAGACGTGCAGGCTGACGGCGCCGTCGAGGGTGTCGTTGACGACCTCGTGGGCGTAGCCGGGGGCGAGGACGCGCTGCCCGCCGGGGCGGTGGGTGAGCGGCCCGCGGACGGTGTGCTCGGTGAGCTCACCCTCCAGGACGGTCAGCACGCCGGAGGAGGCGCCGTGGTCGTGCAGGCCGCTGCCCTGGCCGGGGACCCAGCTGAGCAGCCAGACCTCGTAGCCGGGGCCGGTGCGCAGCCGGTGGTACCAGCGGGTGGTGGCGTCGTACTGGACGAGGTGCTCCCAGGAGGATCGGTCCTCGGCGATGGAGCGGGCGAGGCCGACGAACTCGGCGACGGTGGCCGGGTGTTCGCGGGCGGGCTGCAGGAGGTGCTGGACGGCGAGGATGTCGCCGGCGATCTGGAGGTCGCTCTCGACAGTGGCCGTGGCGTTGGGGGTGCTGTTCATCGTGGGGGAGTCCTCAACGGATGTCAGTGGTGCTGGCGGTCGCTGTGGGGGTGGCCGGAGCTCGGAGGAGCGGACGCTCCTGGGGCATCAACAGCTGCAACAGCAACAGCGAACCTGGGCAGCGCACAGGAACCCACGAATGGGGGTCCGGGTGGTGGCTGCGGGCGCTGACATGCGAACAAGAAGAACGGGTCGAGGGTCGGACTGTCAACCCAATGTCCGGTTTGGGGGAAAAGTTTCACCTCATCCGGTTACCGTGTGCGGAGAAAGGTTTGTGCAGTCGCCGGCAGGGGATGTGGCGCTGTGCCGGGCTCAAACCTCACCCGTCATCTCGTGACCGGACTGTGATCTACGCCGCTTCTTTGGCCGGATCGCAACCGCACCGCAGAGTGACACGTCGATTACGGGTGAAGACGGGCATCACGTGATGCGTGTGGCATGTGTCACGATTTTTGGCGATATGAACACTTTCTGCATAGGCTTGGTTCCGCAGAGTGAATAAGGCGCCCAATAGCAGATCTCGGCTTGACGGCCCTGCAGCACACACTTGTAATTTCACTCGTGTCGTTACGTAGCGATCAGTAACGGCATCACCACGGGGACGCACAGACAGAGCGAGGGGCGCACATGACCGAGCTGTTTCAGGAACTGCTGGTCGAGGAGGCGGACGAGGAGCTCGGATGGCAGGAGCGCGCGTTGTGCGCCCAGACCGACCCCGAATCCTTCTTTCCCGAGAAGGGCGGCTCCACCCGCGAGGCCAAGAAGGTCTGCCTGGCCTGTGAGGTCCGCTCCGAATGCCTTGAGTACGCCCTCGCCAACGACGAGCGATTCGGCATCTGGGGCGGTCTGTCCGAGCGCGAGCGCCGCCGGCTGAAAAAGGCCGCAGTCTGAGCCGCGGCCCGACGGTCCGACCGGCCACCCGACCGGCCACCCGACCGGCCACCCCGCCAACCGTCCGCCCGAGCACCGGTCCGACCACCGGCCCCCGGGCCCGAAGGCGCCGCCCGACCGGCACCTTCCACGCATCACCTGACATATCGCACGGCATATCGACCGCACGGCCGACAAGGCACCCAGCACGGCGAACAGCACCGCACACGGTCCGCCTCCCGCACCTTCCCCGCAGGAGGCGGACCGTCGCTTTGCCAGCCGTTAGGGTGGGGCGCTGTCCAGCAGCCTCCGAGGGCACACCACCCCCGGACCCCCGGCCGGAGGGCCCGTACCGCGATGTCCCTGCACAGCCACTCGGCGGCCTCCCACCAGGCCCCCGCCACCCCCGAGTTCCCCCGGCACGTCGTCACCGCGGTCCTCGTCGCCCACGACGGCGCCCGCTGGCTGCCCCGGACCCTCGCCGGCCTGCTCGGCCAGGAACGCCCCGCGCAGAACCACGTCGCCGCCGACACCGGCAGCGCCGACGAATCCGCGCGCCTCCTCGACCAGGCCTTCGGCGACGACCGCGTCCTGCACCTCGCCCGCCGCACCGGATTCGGCGCCGCCGTCGACGAGGCCGCCCGCACCGCCGGCACGCTGACCCCCGAGGACCTCCCGTACCTCAAGCGCCCCAGCGGCTGGGACCCCGTCAGCCGCACCTGGCGCGACGACAACTACGACCTCCCCGAGCTCCCGCACGGCGAACCCGTCCAGTGGCTCTGGCTCCTCCACGACGACAGCGCCCCCGAACCGGACGCCCTCACCGAACTCCTGCGCGTCGCCGACGAGAACCCCGACGCCGCCGTCATCGGCCCCAAGCTGCGCGGCTGGTACGACAAGAAGCAGCTCCTCGAAGCCGGCGTCACCATCGCCCGCAGCGGCCGCCGCTGGACCGGCCTCGACCGCCGCGAACAGGACCAGGGCCAGCACGACCAGGTCCGCCCCGTCCTCTCCGTCTCCACCGCCGGCATGCTCGTGCGCCGCGACGTCTACGACACCCTCGGCGGCTTCGACCGCCGCCTGCCCCTCATGCGCGACGACGTCGACCTGTGCTGGCGCGCCCAGAGCGCCGGCCACACCGTCCTCGTCGCCCCCGACGCCGTCATGCGCCACGCCGAGGCCGCCGCCCGCGAGCGCCGCACCGTCGACTGCGCCGGCCGCAGCGCCACCAGCCCGCACCGCGTCGACAAGGCCGGCGCCGTCTACACCATGCTGGCCAACAGCTCCGGCCGCGCCCTGCCCTACGTCCTGCTCCGCGTGCTGCTCGGCACCGTCCTGCGCACCCTCGCCTACCTCGTCGGCAAGGCCCCCGGACAGGCCGTCGACGAGATCACCGGCCTCCTCGCCACCCTGCTGCGCCCCGGCAAGATCCTCGCCGCCCGCAAGCGCCGCAGCCGGCCCGCGGTCCCCGCCGCCGAACTGCGCCCGCTCTTCCCGCCGCCCGGCGCCTCCCTGCGCGCCAACGCCGAACAGCTCGCCGGCTACTTCGGCGACGCCCGCGACAGCGACTCCGCCCCCGCCGGCCGGCACGGCGGCGGCAGCATCCTCACCGCACCCGGCGAGGACGGCGACTACCCGGTGGCCGAGGAGCGGTTCGCGCGCCTCAAGCGGATCGCCCGCAACCCCGCCCCCGCGCTCTTCGCCGTCCTCCTGCTCGTCTCCCTCGCCGCCTGCCGGGCCCTGATCGGCGGCGGCTCCCTCATGGGCGGCGCCCTGCTGCCCGCCCCCGACAGCGGCCCCGACCTCTGGGGGGCCTACACCGCAGGCTGGCAGCCCGTCGGGACCGGCACCACCGAATCGGCACCCCCCTACCTCGCCGTCCTCGGCGCCCTCTCCACCCTGATGTTCGGGTCCACCCAGGCCGCCCTGACGCTGCTGCTCGTCGGATCCGTCCCGCTCGCCGGCCTCACCGCCTACTTCGCCTCCCGGCCGCTCGTCGAATCCCGGCTGCTGCGCGCCTGGGCCGCCGTCGCCTACGCCTTCCTGCCCGCCGTCACCGGAGCCCTCGCCGGCGGCCGCCTCGGCACCGCCCTCCTCGCCGTCCTGCTGCCGCTCATCGCCCGCTCCGCCGTCTCCGCCTTCGGACTCGGTACGAGCGAGGACGACCCCGAGCAGCGCGGCTCCTGGCGCGCGGTGTGGACGTACACCCTCCTGCTGACGCTGGCCACCGCCTTCACCCCCGTCGTCTGGCCGCTCGCCGCCCTCCTCGGGGCCGCCGCGCTGGTCTGGCGCCGGGAGCGGTGGAAGACGTACGGACCGCGCCTGCTCGCCACCCTCGCCGTCCCCGTCCTCGTCCTCGCCCCCTGGTCGGTGGGCCTGCTCACGCACCCCGGCCGCCTCCTCGACGAGGCCGGCCTGCCGTACGGAGCCGGCTCCGCGGGCGGCCTCGACCTCCTCGGCCTCAGCCCCGGCGGACCCGGCACCGGAGCCGGCCTGCTCCTCATCGGCATCGTCCTTGCCGCGCTCGCCGCCCTGCTGCGCACCGACCGGCAGTTCGCCGTCCGCACCGCCTGGGCCACCGCCCTGGCCGCCCTGGCCCTCGCCGTCCTCCTCAACCGCGGCTCCTGGGCGGGACCCGCCACCCTCGTCTACGGACTCGCCCTCCTCGCCGCCGCCGCGGTCGGGGCGGACGGGGCCAGGGAACGCGTCGCCGCCCGCAGCTTCGGCTGGCGCCAGCCGCTGGCCGCGCTCATCGCGCTCGCCGCCGCCGCGGGCCCGATCTTCGCCGCGGCCACCTGGATGGTCGCCGGCGCCGACGGCCCGCTGCAGCGCCGCGACCCCGTGCAGGTCCCGGCCTTCGTCGCCGAGGCCGGGGACGACAACCAGACCCGCACCCTGATCCTCGACCTCGACGCCCCCGGCGTCGTCTCCTACAGCCTCGTGCGCGGGGCCGGCGGCCGCCTCGGAGACGCCGAGATCACCCGCGCGAGCGGTGGCGACCCCCGCCTCGACAAGGTCGTCTCCAACCTCGTCGCCGGCTCCGGCGCCGACCAGTCCAGCCAGCTCAGCGCCTACGCGATCCGCTTCGTCATGTTCCGCCCCGGCGGCCCCGAAGAGATCCGCCGCGTCCTCGACGCCACCCCCGGCCTGAGCCGGCGCCACCAGGAGGACGGCACCGCCCTGTGGGGCGTCGAACGCTGGCTGCCGCGCGCCGTCATCGTCCCCGGCAAGCAGGGCGGGGCCCCGATCTCGGTCCCCGGCGGCCCCGTGGAGATCCACAACGACAAGATCCCCGCCGGGGAGGCGGGCCGCGTGCTGCGCATCGCCGACCGCGCCGACGCCGGCTGGCAGGCCACCCTCGACGGCAAGCCCCTCAAGCCCAAGACCCTCGACGGCTGGGCCCAGGGCTTCGAACTCCCCGCCGAAGGCGGCCGCCTCGACCTCGTCCACGAGAGCACGCTCCTGCGGACCGGCTGGCACTGGACGCAGGGCCTGCTCGCGCTGGTGCTGCTGGTGATGGCCCTCCCGGGCCGCCGGGCCCGGCTCGACGACGACCTCCCGGAGGAGGAGGCCCCCGCCTCCGAGCCCGCCGGCGAGGGCCGCCGCGCCCGCCGCCTGCGCGCCGAGGCCGAGCCCGCCCAGGCGCCGGCGGAGGCCGCGGCCGTGGCCGACCCGTACGCGGAGATCCCCGCGCAGCCGGTGTACGGCGAGGACTCGTACGCGTACCAGGCCTACGGCGACCAGGGCGGCTACGCGTACGAGCACCAGCAGCCCCAGCAGCAGCCCGCGCAGTACCCGGCCTACGAGCAGCAGCCCCAGCAGGCCTACGAGGACCCGTACCAGCAGCAGCCGTACGCCCACCAGTACGAGCAGCAGCAGTACGACCCGTCGTACGACAAGCAGCACGAGCAGCCGTACGAGCAGCCGTACGAGCCCTTCGACGCCTTCCGGGCGCACGACCCCCACGCACAGCACGACCCGCGTCCCGACGGGAGCCCCCAGCAGTGAAGCAGCGCGCACCCCTGACGCTCGCCGCCGTGGCCGCGGCGCTCGCCGCCCTCACCGGCATCGCCTCCCTCACCGCCCCCGACCCCGCCGGGAAGCCCGCCGACGCCAAGGCGGCCGCGGGCTCCCGGATGCCCGTCGAGCGGTCCCTGCTGGTGTGCCCGGCGCCCAGCTCCTCCGACATCGCCGACACCGCCTACACCGCCTTCACCCCGGCCGCCGCCAAGGCCTCCGGGGACGGCAAGGGCGCGGCCCGGCTGCTCAGCGCCACGCAGGACGCCAAGCCCGTACTGGAGCCCAAGGAGCCCGGCAAGCCCGTCGGGGCCACCGCCACCGGGGCGGAGGCGCCCGCGCTGACGGGCAGCGCCGAGGGTGTCCTCGCCCCCGGCTGGACGGCGCAGCTGACCACCAAGGTCTCGGTCGGCCGGGCCCGCGGCGTCCTGGGCGCCGCCTGCACCGCCCCCGGCACCGACTTCTGGTTCCCGGCCGTCAGCACGGCCAAGGGCCGCGAGGACTTCGTCCACCTCACCAACCCGGACGACGCCGCCGCCCTCGTCGACATCAGGCTCTTCGGCCCCGACGGCCTCGCCAAGTCCGACACGGGCAAGAGCGAGTACATCCGGGTCGAGGCCAAGTCCAGCAGGACCGTCTCCCTCGCCAGCCTCGTCCCCGGTGCCCAGCTCGCGGACGCCACCGCCCACGTCACCACCCGCGCCGGCCGCGTCGGCGCCACCGTGCAGGTCGCCGAGGAGGGCGTCGGATCCGACTGGCTGCCCGCCTCCACCGACCCGTCGGGCTCCCTCGTGCTGCCGGGCATCCCCGCGGACGCCGCCTCCGTACGGCTGGTCGTCTTCGTACCCGGCGAGCGGGACGCGGACCTCAAGCTGCGCCTCGCCGCCCCGGGCGGGGCCATCAGCCCGGCCGGGAACGAGCAGCTGCACGTCAAGGCGGGCATGACCGCGAGCGCCGACCTCGCGGACCTGACCCGCGGCGAGCCCGGCTCCCTCCTGCTGACCCCGGCGGACGCGAAGAAGGCCGCCCCGGTGGTCGCCGCGGTACGGGTGCTCCGCGGCAGCGGAGCCAAGCAGGAACTGGGCTTCGTACCGGCCGCAGGCCCGGTCGGGACGCGGGCCACGGTCGCCGACAACAGGCCCGAGCAGAACACGACCCTGCTGTCGCTGACGGCCCCGGGCGCCGACGCCAAGGTCAAGGTCACGGCCTCGCCGGGCACCGGCGGCGGCGAGCCCGCCTCGCAGGAGGTCACCGTCAAGGCCGGCACCACGCAGACGCTCACCCTGGCCCCGGCCGGCGGCAAGGGCGCCTACGCCCTGACCGTGGAAACCCTCTCGGGCGGCCCGGTCCACGCGGCCCGCACCCTGTCACTGCCCCACGAGGGCATCTCGATGTTCACCGTCCAGACCTTCTCGGACGACCACTCCACGGTCTCGGTCCCCAAGGCCGCCCAGGACCTCTCGGTCCTCACGAGATGAAGGGCGCCGCGCAGCAGCACATTCAGCCTCGCCGGCGTTGAGGCGCGGGGGCTGGGGGGCGGAGCCCCCGCAACGGCGCCGCACCTGATCACGGCCACGGCCGGGCGGGCGGTCAGTCCTGCCCGTAACGCGGATCAACGGTCTCCGGAGACAGCCCCAGCAGCTCCGCCACCTGCTCCACCACGATCTCGTGGACCAGCAGCGCCTTCTCGTCGCGCGTCTTCGTACGGATCTCCACCGGCCGCCGGAACACCACGATCCGGGCCGGCCTCCCGTTCGCCGGCTCCGACAGCGCGCCCAGCGGCACCGCCTCGTCGTTCCAGCCGCCGTCCGGACCGCCCGGCGGCCCCGGCACGTCGCCGACCAGGAACTCCACCTCGGCCAGCTGCGGCCAGCGCCGCTCCAGCCGCTCCACGGAATCCCGTACGAGGTCCCCGAAAAGCTCCGCCCGGCTCGCGGACAGCGGCACCTGCGGGGGCGCCACCGGCCCGCGCATCCCGCGCCCGTGCCGGTCCCTCCGGCGCACGCGCGGTTCGGCCGGGACCCCGGCGGGAGGCTCGGCGGGGAGGGGTGTCAGGGGGCTGTCCGTCACTCCCGCAGGGTAGCCCGCGGCACGACACGGGGGAGTGAGCGGCGGCAGAGTCGTCGCGGCCCGGTCAAGAGTGCGGTACCGTCCAACGTCGTGAGCCTTGTACGTCGCTGTTCGCGCACCGCGTGCGGCCGCCCTGCCGTCGCGACACTGACGTACGTCTACGCCGATTCGACCGCAGTTCTCGGCCCGCTCGCCACCTACGCCGAACCCCACTGCTACGACCTGTGTGCCGAGCACTCGGAGCGCCTGACCGCGCCGCGCGGCTGGGAAGTCGTCCGTCTGTCCGACGGCTCGGCCCCGTCGCGCCCCAGCGGCGACGACCTCGAAGCCCTCGCGAACGCCGTCCGCGAAGCCGCCCGGCCGCCCGAGCGCGCCGCCGAAGCGGGGGGCTCCGGACACGGCCAGAACGGCGGCCCGGCCACCGGCGAGACACGTCGCGGACACCTTCGCGTCCTGAGATCGCCCGATTCCTGACGCTCTGGTCATCTGAAAAGCATCTCCTGGTTCAAGGTAGGTTGGCTGGACCGCACAGGAGCTTCAGGAGGGCAGGCAGTGGCCGCAGATTTTTCGAACATCGTCAAGGCGTACGACGTGCGCGGCGTCGTACCGGACGAGTGGGACGAGCCCCTGGCGGAACTGTTCGGTGCCGCGTTCGTGGAGGTCACGGGCGCCACTGCCATCGTGGTCGGCCATGACATGCGCCCGTCCTCCCCGGGCCTGTCCGCCGCCTTCGCCCGCGGCGCGGCCGCCCGCGGCGTGGACGTCACCCTGATCGGGCTGTGCTCCACCGACCAGCTGTACTACGCCTCCGGTTCGCTGAGCCTGCCCGGCGCCATGTTCACGGCCTCGCACAACCCGGCCCAGTACAACGGCATCAAGCTGTGCCGCGCGGGCGCCGCCCCGGTCGGCCAGGACACCGGCCTCTCGCAGATCCGCGAGCTGGTCGAGAAGTGGACCGACGAGGGCGCCCCCGCGATCGCGGACGGCACCGTCCCGGGCACGGTCACCGAGCAGGACACCCTCACCGGCTACGCCGACCACCTGCGCGGACTGGTCGACCTGACCGCGATCCGCCCGCTGAAGGTCGTCGTCGACGCGGGCAACGGCATGGGCGGCCACACCGTCCCGACCGTCTTCGAGGGCCTCCCGCTGGACCTCGTCCCGATGTACTTCGAGCTGGACGGGACCTTCCCGAACCACGAGGCCAACCCCCTCGACCCGAAGAACATCGTCGACCTCCAGGCCCGCGTCACCGCCGAGGGCGCCGACCTCGGCATCGCCTTCGACGGCGACGCCGACCGCTGCTTCATCGTCGACGAGCGCGGCGAGGGCGTCTCCCCGTCCGCGATCACCGCCCTGGTCGCGGCCCGCGAGCTGGCGCGCAACGGCGGCACCGGCACCGTGATCCACAACCTGATCACCTCCTGGTCCGTCCCCGAGGTCGTCCGCGAGAACGGCGGCACCCCCGTCCGCACCCGCGTCGGCCACTCCTTCATCAAGGAGGAGATGGCCAAGACCGGCGCCATCTTCGGCGGCGAGCACTCCGCGCACTACTACTTCAAGGACTTCTGGAACGCGGACACCGGCATGCTCGCCGCGCTCCACGTCCTCGCGGCCCTCGGCGGCCAGGACGGCCCGCTGTCCGCCCTGGTGGCCTCCTACGAGCGCTACGAGGGCTCCGGCGAGATCAACTCCACCGTCGCCGACCAGGCCGACCGCCTGGCCGCCGTCAAGGAGGCCTACGCGTCCGTCGAGGGCGTCGGCTTCGACGAGCTGGACGGCCTCACCGTGACCAACACGGACTGGTGGTTCAACGTCCGCGCCTCCAACACGGAGCCCCTGCTCCGCCTGAACGTCGAGGCCCGCGACGCGGCGACCCTCGCCAAGCTCCGCGACGAGGTCCTGGCCCTCATCCGCGCCTGACGCGCGCCGCCGGCGGGGAAAACCAGCCCCGCCGGCGTTTGAGGCGCGGGGTCCGGGGCGGAGCCCCGTGCAACGGATCCGCACCGAACCGGCAACGGCACGCACCGGCACGCTCAGGCCGCACCGGAGGTGCCACGGCGGTACGCTGACCTCGCCCGACCGCACAACCATCCGCATGCCCGAAGGGAAGCACCATGCCGCTCGAAGCCGGCCTGCTCGAGATCCTCGCCTGCCCCGCCTGCCACTCCCCCCTCCAGGACAAGTCGGCGGACGAAACGGCCCCCGAGCTGATCTGCACCGGCCAGGACTGCGGCCTCGCGTACCCCGTCCGTGACGGCATCCCGGTCCTCCTCGTGGACGAGGCCCGCCGCCCGGCCTGACCGGTCACCGCCCCACCGCACCCGCGTCAACACCGCAGGAGGCCGCCATGCTCGACGAGTCGCTCCTCGACGCACCGGACGATCTCGCCCGCGTAGACCGACGGGGCCTGCTCCGCGGCGCGGCCGAGGCCGGCGCCCGGGTCCGCACCGCGGCCCGGCACGCGACCGATGCAGGCCTGGGCGAGCTACGCCCCGACGGGCGCCCCCGCTCGGTCCTGATCGCCGGCTCCGGCACCGCCGCCACCGGCGTCGCCGACCTGCTGGGCGCCCTCGCCGGAGCCTCCGCGCCCGTCATCCGACTGGACCCCACCGGCGTCGCGCACGCCGCCGGCGCCCTGCGCTGGGCCCTGCCCGGCTGGGCCGGCTCCGTCGACCTGCTGCTCATCGCCACCACCGACGGCACTGAGCCCGGCCTGGGCGTCCTCATCGAGCAGGCCTACCGGCGCGGCTGCAGCGTCGTCGCAGTCGCCCCCGAACGCTCACCGCTGAGCGAGGCGGTGGACGGCGCGCACGGGCTCCTCGTACCGATGGCCAAGGCCCCGTACCAGGAGTACGACGAATCGGCCGCGGCCGGACCCGGCGCCCTGTGGGCCCTGCTCACCCCCCTGCTGGTGCTCCTCGACAAGGTCGGCCTGATCAGCGCCGCCCCCGACACCCTCCAGCTCGTCGCGGACCGGCTCGACCGCACCGCCGAGCGCTGCGGGCCCGCCATCGCCACGTACTCCAACCCGGCCAAGACCCTCGCCGCCGAGCTGGCCGACTCCCTCCCGCTCATCTGGAGCGAGGGCATCGGAGCGGGCCCCGCGGCCCGCCGCTTCGCCGCCACCCTCGCCGAGCTCGCCGGCCGCCCCGCACTGGCCGCCGCGCTCCCCGAAGCCCTGCCCGCCCACGGTGTCCTGCTCGCCGGCGCGTTCGCCGCCGGCGCCGACCCCGACGACTTCTTCCGTGACCGGGTCGAGGAGCCGCAGGCCCTCCGCGCCCGCATCGTCCTGCTGCGTGACCGGCCGGCCGGCGCACTCAGCGCCGCCCCCGCCGCACGCGAGCTCGCCCTCAGCCACGACACGGCCATCAGCGAGCTCGAACCGGAGGAGGGCGTCGAGCTGGAACAGCTCGCCGAACTCCTCGCCGTCACGGATTTCGCCACCGCCTACCTGGCGCTGGCTTCCGAGGGTCACAGCTGAGGCCCACACCGGTGCCCGGCTCTATTTCAGGAAGACGACGATGGACCGCCTGACCAACACGATCCGCCCCTACGCCTGGGGATCGACCACCGCCATCCCCCGGCTCCTCGGAGTCGAGCCCACCGGTGAGCCACAGGCCGAGATGTGGATGGGAGCCCACCCGGGCGCGCCCTCCCGGCTCGACCGAGGCGACGGACAGCGGGCCCTGTCGGACGTCATCGCCGCGGACCCGGAGGGCGAACTGGGCGCCGCCAGCGTCGCCAAGTTCGGCCCGACGCTGCCCTTCCTCCTCAAGATCCTCGCCGCCGGCGCCCCCCTCTCCCTCCAGGTCCACCCCGACCTCGCCCAGGCCAAGGCCGGGTTCGAGGACGAGGAGCGCCGCGGGGTCCCCTTCGAGGCGGGCCACCGCAACTACAAGGACCCCAACCACAAGCCCGAAATGCTCTGCGCGCTCACCCCGTTCGACGGGCTGTGCGGCTTCCGCCCGCCGCTGGAGGCCGCCGAGCTCCTCGACGGCCTGGGCGTGGACAGCCTCAAGCCGTACGTCGACATGCTGCACGCCCACCCCGAGGAAGCGGCGCTGCGCGAGGTGCTCACCGCCGTACTGACCGCGGACCGCGCCGAGATGGCCCACACCGTCGCCGAAGCCGCGGCCGCCGCCGACCGCCTCGGCGGCCCGTACGCCGCGTACGCCTCCCTCGTGCACCACTACCCGGGCGACCCGGGCTTCATCGCGGCCATGCTCCTCAACCACTTCCGACTCCAGCCCGGCGAGGCCGTGTTCCTCGGCGCGGGCGTCCCGCACGCCTACATCGAGGGCCTCGGCGTCGAGCTGCTCGCCAACTCCGACAACGTGCTGCGCGCCGGACTCACCCCCAAACACGTGGACGTACCCGAACTGCTGAAGGTCACGAGGTTCGAGTCGGGCGACCCGAACGTGCTGCGCCCCGAAGGCAACGGCGAGGAGGTCTACGCGAGCCCCATCGACGAGTTCCGGCTCTCCCGCTTCCTCCTCGCCCCCGGCGGCGTCGCCCGCGTGCTCCCGGAGGGCACCCCGCAGATCCTGCTCTGCACGGCGGGCTCCCCGCGGGTCGGCGAACTGACCCTCGCCCCGGGGGAGTCGGTCTTCGTGCCGGCGGGGGAAAAGGTCGAACTGTCCGGAACCGGCACCGTCTTCCGTGCCACCGTGGTGGTCTGACGTAGCGTCCGTACCGGCGGCTGCAACAATGTGCGCCGGTATCAGTGGCTAGGAAGGACACCCTGCACCCATGAGCGCGTCGGGCGGAACCAAGGCGATCGTGGCGGCACTCGCCGCCAACCTCGCCATCGCTGTGGCCAAATTCGTGGCATTCCTCTTCAGCGGCTCCTCGTCGATGCTCGCGGAAAGCGTCCACTCGCTGGCCGACTCCGGGAACCAGGGCCTGCTGCTCGTCGGCGGGAAGAAGGCCCAGCGCGAGGCGACCCCGCAACACCCCTTCGGGTACGGGCGGGAGCGCTACATCTACGCCTTCCTCGTCTCGATCGTGCTGTTCTCCGTCGGTGGCATGTTCGCCATCTACGAGGGCTACGAGAAGATCAAGCACCCGCACCCGATCGAGGCCTGGTACTGGCCCATCGGCGTGCTCGTCTTCGCGATCATCGCCGAGTCCTTCTCCTTCCGGACCGCCATCAAGGAGTCGAACGAGATCCGCGGCAAGCTGTCGTGGACCGAGTTCATCAGGCGCGCCAAGGCCCCCGAGCTGCCCGTCGTCCTGCTGGAGGACCTCGGCGCGCTCGTCGGCCTGGTCCTGGCCCTGGCGGGCGTCGGCATCGCCCTCGCGACCGGCAACGGCGTCTGGGACGGCATCGGCACCCTGTGCATCGGCATCCTGCTCCTCGTCATCGCCCTCGTCCTGGCCGCGGAGACCAAGTCCCTGCTGCTCGGCGAGTCCGCCGGGACGGAGGACGTCGAGAAGATCAAGGCCGCGGTCGTCGACGGCGAGACCGTCACCGCCCTGATCCACATGCGCACGCTGCACCTCGGCCCCGAGGAGCTGCTGGTCGCCGCCAAGGTCGCGGTCCAGCACGACGACACCGCGACCGAGGTGGCCAACGCGATCAACGCCGCCGAGGCCCGCATCCGCGAGGCCGTCCCGATCGCCCGGGTCATCTACCTGGAACCGGACATCTACCGCCCGGCGGACGCCAAGTAACCCGCCCACACGGAGAAGGCCCCCGCGAGCAGCAGCCCGCGGGGGCCTTCCCCGTGTTCAGGGCGCGGGCCAGGCCGCCGGTACGACCGGCTCCGGCCGACGCCGCCGGCGCACCACCAGCGCCACGATCCCCAGCACGCCGCCAGCCAGGAAGAGGACGGCCCCCAGCACCTGGAGGCCACCCGCGACGATCACGCCCGTCGGCCGCGCCACGTCCTCGCCGCGCACCGCCGATATGTGGACCGTGCCCTGGTCGATGTCGGGGTGCAGCGAGGAGTCCATGGAGTTCATCCGGTTGTCGCCCATGAGGAACAGGCGTCCCTCGGGAACCTTCACGTCGAAGGGCACGCTCGACGGCCGCGACCGGTCCAGGATGTACGGCTCGTCCAGCGGCTGACCGTTGAGGCGGAGCGTGCTCTCGCCCCGCCGGTACTCGATCCGGTCCCCGCCGACCGCCACCACCCGCTTCAGGATGAGCTGGTCCGGCACCCACTCCGGAACCGACACGAGCACCACGTCTCCGCGCGAGACCTCGAAGTTCTCGCCGTCGGCGCCCATGGAGAACCACGCGGTGTCCCCGGGCTTGTACGTCGGCCGCATGCTGTCGCTCGGGATGGCCATCTTGTCGTAGGCGACCGGAATGTGCTGGGCCGTCATCGCCTCGTAGAGCAGCGTGCCGAGCACCAGCAGCGAACCCGCCACCAACAGCACGATCGCCCAGATACCGCGTCTTCGTCCCCGCCTGCGTTCCATCATCCGCGCAGCGTACGAAACGCCGTCGGGCCCGTTGCCCCCCAGGGCGGCGACGGGCCCGACAACTCCCTCCGGACTACCGGATCTCGCGCAGCACGTCCAGGATCGCGGGCTCGTCCGGAGCCGACTGGAGCCGCTCGCGGAAGCCGGTGTCCATCAGCTTGCGCGACAGCAGCGCCAGGATCCGCAGGTGCTCGTCACCGGCCGCGGCCTCCGGCACCGAGATCATGAACACCAGCCGGGCCTTCGTCCCGTCCAGCGCACCCCACTCGATGCCCTCGTCGGAGCGGGCGAAGCCCACCGTGGGCCGGCTCACCGCGTCCGTCTTGGCGTGCGGGATCGCGATGGACTCGCCGAGGCCGGTCGTGCCCTGCGCCTCCCGCGCGAGGGCGACCCGTACGAGCTCGTCCACGTCCCGGACGTTGCCCGTGGTGGCCAGCATCTCCGCCATCTCGCGGATCGCCGCCTCCTTGGAGCCGGAGGCCAGCTCGGTCTTCACGGTCTGCTCGGTCAGGTACCCCGAGAGCACCTCGGGCTTCCCGGCCGGCTCGGCGGGAGCCGGCGCGGGCGCGGCCTGGGTCCGTACGGCCGTCGCGGCGGCACCCGCACCCGCACCCGCACCGGCGCCGACACCGACACCGGCCAGCACCGGCTCGGGCGCGAGCACCGTGGGACCCTCCGGGGCGCGGCGGGCGTCCTTGCGCAGCTTGTACTCGATCAGCGCGTTCGTCGTCAGCGCCGTCACGACCGTGCCCGCCGCGATGGCCACGAAGAACATCGCGACCCCGCTGATCGCACCGAACAGCGAGACGATCGGACCGCCGTGCGGCACCGAGTCCTGGACCCCGGCCACACCGGCGATCGCGCCGGCCACCGCGCCACCGAGCATGTTCGCGGGGATGACCTGCGCGGGCCTGGCGGCGGCGAACGGGATCGCGCCTTCGGAGATGCCGAAGAAGCCCATGAACAGGGCGGCGAGACCGGTCTCCCGCTCCTCGTCGTTGTACAGCTTGCGGCGCAGCAGCGTGGCCAGGCCCTGGCCGAGCGGCATGACCGGGATGGCCGCCGCGGCCATGCCCATGACGTGGTTGTTGGTGCCGATGAGGCCGACGGCGACGAGGAACGCGGTCTTGTTGACCGGACCGCCCATGTCGAAGGCGATCATCAGGCCGATGATGGTGCCCAGCACGATCGCGCTGGAGCCGGTCATCCCGTTGAGCCAGTTGGTCAGGTGGGTGAAGAGCCAGGAGATCGGCTGCCCGATCACGTAGATGTAGAACAGGCCCAGGGCCACGGTCGAGACGATCGGGATCACGATGATCGGCATGATCGGCTGGATGACCTTGGGGACCTTGACCTTCTTGATCCACACGACCAGGTAGCCCGCGAGGAAGCCCGTCGCGATGGCGCCCAGGAAGCCGGCGTTCGCCTCGGCCCCGTAGATGTTCACGGCGTCGGCGGCCAGGAAGCCGCCGATCATGCCGGGCACGAGGGCCGGCCGGTCACCGAGGGCGTAGGCGATGTAGCCGGAGAAGATCGGCAGCATCAGCTTGAAGCCGAGCACGCCGAGCGCGTTCACGTAGAACCAGAAGGTCCCCTCGGGGATGACCAGTCCGCCCTTGGAGTCCGCGTGCCCGCCGAGGGACAGCGAGACGGCGAGCAGCAGACCGCCCACCACCACGAAGGGGATCATGTGCGAGACGCCGTTCATCAGCGCCTTGTAGGCGGCACTGCGCTCCCTGCCGCCTGCTGCTCCACCCCCGCCACCGCCGGCGGCGGCCCCGCTCTGCACGGGCGCGCTCTGCACGCGCTCGATCAACTCCTCCGGACGGTGGATGCCGTCCGCGACACCGGTGGAGAGCACCCGCTTGCCGGCGAAGCGCTCGCGGTCGACCTCCTTGTCCGCGGCGATGATGATCCCGTCCGCCTCTCTGACATCGTTGTCAGAGAGCACGTTCTCGGCGCCGATGGAGCCCTGGGTCTCCACTTTCATCTCGATGCCGAGGCGGTCGGCCGCCTGCTGGAGCTTTTCCGCGGCCATGTACGTGTGTGCGATCCCCGTGGGGCACGCGGTCACCGCGAGCAGCTTCAAACGCTTCTTGCCGCTCGTGCTCCCGCCCTGGGGAGGGCCTGCCGGACTGGTCACTGGAATCTCCTTCATGCCAGAGGTCCTACGAGATCGCGCGCACCTGCCGTGTACGTATCCGATCCATCGGCATCCTGCCCCACGTAAGGGGTGGATCAAAAGTCCGAAAGGCCCTGAAAACACCCACCGGAGGGCCCGAGATCCGGCGCCGACTTGCTTCCCCGCCAACTGGGGCCCGCTCCGCCGATCGGTGTAGATTCGTCATCAGTGTCAAGGCGTCGCTGCTGATGGCGGTCGGGCGGTCCGGAAGGACCGGCCGAGGGGAGAGAGGGCCCCCGACGGATTGTGCTCAGTGCGCGGCCCGCCGTGCACGGCTCAGCCGTACCCACCCTCTCGAACCATGAGGAGCAGCACCCATGGACTTCAAGGTCGCCGACCTTTCCCTTGCCGCCTTCGGCCGCAAGGAGATCACCCTGGCCGAGCACGAGATGCCGGGTCTGATGTCGATCCGCCGTGAGTACGCCGCCACCCAGCCGCTGGCCGGCGCCCGCATCACCGGCTCCCTGCACATGACCGTGCAGACCGCCGTGCTCATCGAGACCCTCGTCGCCCTCGGCGCCGACGTCCGCTGGGCCTCCTGCAACATCTTCTCCACCCAGGACCACGCCGCCGCCGCCATCGCGGTGGGCCCGAACGGCACCCCGGAGAACCCGCAGGGCATCCCCGTCTTCGCCTGGAAGGGCGAGACGCTGGAGGAGTACTGGTGGTGCACGGAGCAGGCGCTGACCTGGCCGAACACCCCCACCGGCGGCCCGAACATGATCCTCGACGACGGTGGCGACGCCACCCTCCTCGTCCACAAGGGCGTCGAGTTCGAGAAGGCCGGCTCCGCCCCGGACCCGTCCACGGCGGACTCCGAGGAGTACGGCCACATCCTCACCCTGCTGGGCCGCACCCTGGGTGAGACCCCGCAGAAGTGGACGCAGCTCGCGTCCGAGATCCGCGGCGTCACCGAGGAGACCACCACCGGTGTCCACCGTCTCTACGAGATGATGCAGTCCGGCGACCTGCTCTTCCCGGCGATCAACGTGAACGACGCCGTGACGAAGTCGAAGTTCGACAACAAGTACGGCTGCCGCCACTCCCTGATCGACGGCATCAACCGCGCCACCGACGTCCTCATCGGCGGCAAGGTCGCGGTCGTCTTCGGTTACGGCGACGTCGGCAAGGGCTGCGCCGAGTCGCTGCGCGGCCAGGGCGCCCGCGTGATCGTCACGGAGATCGACCCGATCTGCGCCCTGCAGGCGGCGATGGACGGCTACCAGGTCGCCACCCTCGACGACGTGGTGGAGACGGCCGACATCTTCATCACCACCACGGGCAACAAGGACATCATTATGGCCGCGGACATGGCCAAGATGAAGCACCAGGCGATCGTGGGCAACATCGGCCACTTCGACAACGAGATCGACATGGCGGGTCTGGCCAAGGTCGAGGGCATCGTGAAGGACGAGGTCAAGCCGCAGGTCCACACCTGGACGTTCCCCGACGGCAAGGTCCTGATCGTGCTGTCCGAGGGCCGTCTCCTCAACCTGGGCAACGCGACGGGCCACCCGTCCTTCGTGATGTCGAACTCGTTCGCGGACCAGACCCTCGCGCAGATCGAGCTGTTCACGAAGCCGGAGGAGTACCCGACCGACGTCTACGTGCTCCCGAAGCACCTGGACGAGAAGGTCGCCCGCCTCCACCTCGACGCGCTGGGCGTCAAGCTCACCACCCTGCGCCCGGAGCAGGCCGCCTACATCGGCGTGCAGGTCGAGGGCCCTTACAAGCCGGACCACTACCGCTACTGATCCGACCAGCGGCAGCAAGCAGAATGTGAAGCAGGCCCCCGGCACGTGTGCCGGGGGCCTGCCCCATACGTCCCGACAGAAGTGTGCGCACATGCCCCGCGGCCGCTACTCGCTCCACGACCCCCACGACCACGCCCCCCTGGGCGAGGAGCACTTCCACTGCGCCCCGGGACCCTCCGGCTGGCGCTACGTCTCCCAGCTCACCGCCCCGAACGGTGACCACCGCGGCTCCGTGGACCTGGCCATCGACGAACTCGGCCGCCCCATCCGCCTCGAACTGAACGCGTCGAGCTGGCAGGTCCGCGGCGCCGCCATCGACGGCGTCACCTGGGTCCGTACCGACCCCACCGGAACCGAGGCCACCGAGGGCAACGTCCGCGCCCCCGGCTTCACCGGAACCTCCCCGGCCTTCCTCGTCGCCACGGCCCGCCTGCTGCGGCTGAGCCCGGGCGCCCCCGCCACCCGAGTCCGCCTCGTCGCCCTCACCGACCCGGTGCTGGCACCCCGTACGGTCGACCAGGCCTGGGCCCTGCTGCGGCGCGAGGAGCACCCGACGGACAGCGGCCCGCTGATGGTGGACGAGTACCAGGTCAGCGCCCTGGACACCGGTGAGGTCCGCACGATCCACATCGCCGGCGACGTCGTCCTCTCGGCCCCCGGCATCGAACTCGAACACCTGGAAACCCCGCCCTCGACGTTCGACGCGGAGTAACCCCTCAGGCGGGCGGCGCGAACCCCCCGGCCCGCGGAGCCGGCGCTTCCACGGGAGTCGCCACGGGCGGCACGGGCGCGGGAGCGGCAACGGGCACGTGTACGGGCACGGGGACCGGGACCGGGACCGGGGCCTGGGCCGGGGCCTGGGCCTGCGCAGCGGGCCGGAAGGCCTTCGCGGCATCCCGCGACTGCCGCTCGTGCACCACGGCCATGAGGAACGCGGCGGCCGGCACCCCGGCCGGCGCTGGCGCCCCGGTCCGCGCGACCAGATCGTCCGCGAGCCGAGCCGCCATCGCGGCCCCCACCTGCGGGTCCAGCTGGTTCATCCGCGTCAGGTACTGCCGGATCGCCAGCCACAGGCCTTCCGGCACCGCCGAAAGATCCAGCCCCGCGAACCGCCCCGCCAGCCACGGCGGCGGCGGAGGCACCGGCAACACCTGCGCCCCCGGCACCCGCTCACGGATCACCAGCGTCCCTGCGAAGACGTCCCCGAGCCGCCGGCCCCGAGCCGACACCAGCGAGGCGATGCACGCCACGGACCCGACGGTCATCAGCAGCTCCACCACGCCCATGGCCCCGCGGACCAGCGCGTGCCGGAAGCGGATCGGCCCGCCGTCGTCCCGCACCACTCGCAGCCCGCAGGCCAGCTTGCCCAGCGACCGCCCGTGGCTCAGCGTCTCCACCGCGATCGGCACGCCCACCAGCACCAGCACGAAACTGGCCACCATCACAGCGGCCTGGGCCGCCGCGTCGAGCGAGGCGGTCGCGAAGGTCAGAGCGATCATGACCAGCGTGTACCCCGTGAAGTACACGAGGAGATCGAGGGCGAATGCCAGCCCCCGGCTCGCCACGCGCGCCGGCCGCAGTCCCAGGACGACCGCGTCCCCCGTCACCAGATCGCTCACCACAGCACCTTCCGCATGACCTGCCCCAACCCAACCCCTCGGGCGTCCAGTCTGCCAAGCTGACCACACGAGGAACAGGCAGTGGCAGGGGACCAGGGGCAGGGGAGCGGCAACCGTATGGATCTCGACGTCTTCGTGACGGCACACCGGGCGGAATGGAACCGACTGGAGCAGCTCCTCGGCCGGGGCCGCAAGCTGACCGGCACCGAGGCCGACGAACTGGTCGCGCTCTACCAGCGCACGGCCACCCACCTCTCCCTCATCCAGTCCAGCGCCCCGGACCCCATGCTCACGGGCCGCCTGACCCAGCTGGTCGCCCGCGCCCGCGCCACGGTGACGGGCACCCGCCGCGGCGGGTGGCGCGACGCGGCCCTCTTCTTCACGGCGGCCTTCCCGGCCGCGGTCTACCGGAGCCGGCGCTGGTGGATACCGACCGCACTGATCTCCACCGCCGTGGGCGTGCTCATCGGCTGGTGGATAGCCACCCACCCCGAGGTCCAGGGAGCCATCGGCACCCCGGAGTACCTGAAGGAGATGACGCAGCCGGGCGGCGAGTACGAGACGTACTACTCCAGCCACCCCGCGGCCTCCTTCGCGGCCCAGGTCTGGACGAACAACGCCCAGGCGGCCGCGATCTGCCTGGTCCTGGGCGCCTTCCTGGGCATCCCCGTGCTCTGGATCCTCTTCCTCAACATGGCCAACCTCGGGGTCGGCCTCGGCCTGATGGCCTCCGCCGGCCGCCTCGACGTCTTCCTCGGCCTGATCCTCCCGCACGGCCTCCTCGAACTGACGGCGGTCTTCGTCGCCGCGGGCATGGGCCTGCGCCTGGGCTGGACGGTCATCGACCCGGGCCCCCGCACCCGCCGCACGGCCCTCGCCGAACAGGGCCGCGCCGCCCTGGGCATGGCCATCGGCCTCGCCGCGGTCCTGTTCGTCTCGGGCCTGATCGAAGGCTTCGTCACCCCGTCGGGCCTCCCCACCTGGGCCCGCATCACGATCGGCGTAGCGGCCGAGGCGGCCTTCCTCCTGTACGTCTTCATCCTGGGCGGCCGGGCTGCCCGCGCCGGCGAAGTCGGCGACGTGGAGGCCGCCGACCAGACCGCGACGCTCCCGACCGCGGCCTGATGTGCGTCGGACCCCTCTGAGCTGCTAGTCTCCTCAGGTCCCGGAACGGGTGTTGACACATCCGTGATGGGGAGGTAGATTTTAACGGTTGCCTCGAACTGGACAAGTTCGGCAGCGATGGTTCACAATCTCTCTCGCCCCATGTGGAATTGAATTCCAGCGGGGCACGGTCGACTCCTTTTTCAGGAATCCGAAGCCGGTTAATCCGGTGGAAAACTTCTGATAGAGTCGGCATCGCCGGAAAGGGAAACGCGAAAAGCGAAAACCTGGAAAGCACCGAGGAAGTCGGACACGAAAGAGTCTGATAGAGTCGGAAACGCAAGACAGCAGAACGAAAGCCCGGAGGAAAGCCCGCGAGGGTGAGTACAAAG
>NZ_JBFBFP010000026.1:4697-116315 GCF_040684275.1 Streptomyces sp. NPDC091371 | reverse complement strand
CGCCTGGTCCGCCGGGGCTGGGGGGGGGGGGGTGTCGGGGTGGGGGCGCGCGGCCCGGGCCCCGCCCCAACACGCCCGGCGGGGGTTGTTTTTCGGGGGGGGGGGGGGGGGGGGGTCAGGGATTCGGGGCTCTGTCCCGGGGCCCGCGCGTCAAGCGTGGGCGACGGTCGGGTGGCCCGAACGGGGAGGCAGGCGTGGGGTACTGGCGGATTGATGCCGACGCTCTCGCGGGGAGCCGGTTCGTGGTGTCCGCGCTCGCCGAGACCACGGCCGCGCTGATGGCGCTGGATCGGCGGACCGCCCCGCATCCGGGCGATCGGGCCTGGCTCGCCGACCGGCTCCCGCACTACCGGGCGTACCTCGCCGCCGAACCGCTCTCCGCGGCGCTCGTACGGGCGGCCCTCGGCCGGCTGTGGATCGCCGGCTTCCTCACCCCGCCCCCGGACGGGCGCCCCTTCGAGGAGGAGCTGGCCGTCGTGCGCGCCACCCCGGACGCGGTGGTCCGCACCGACCTGCGCGCCGCGTCGGCACTCCCCGACGGGCTGGCCCGGGCCCGGGGGCTCGGGCCGCGGGCCGCGGACCTGCTGGAGTGGGTCTGGGCGGAGGCCGTGCGACCGGACTGGGAGCGCCGCCGCCGGGTCATCGAGGCCGATGTCCTGGTCCGTACCCGGCAGTTGAGCCTGGGCGGGTGGTCGGCCGCGCTGTCCGGGATGCGGCCGGGAATGGCCTGGCTCGGCGAGGGGCGGCTGCGGATCAACCTCCAGCAGCGGCCGCCGCGCGAGCTGTCGGGCCGGGCCGGGCTGGTCTTCGTACCCGTGACGCCGGGGCACGGGTGGGTCGCCTGGTCCGGACCGCACCGGCACGCGCTGGTCTATCCCTGCGAGGGGCAGCTCGCACAGTCCGGCGGCGCGGGGGCGGGCGCGGGGGCGGGGGCCGGGGCGGTCGCGGGCGCCGAGGCACCGCCCGCGCTGGTCCGGCTGCTGGGCCCGGTCCGGGCGCGGGTGCTGGTGCTGCTGGAGAGCCCGAAGTCCACGACCCAGCTGGTGGCGCTGACGGGCCTCAGCCTGGGGGCGGTGGCCGGGCAGTTGAAGGTGCTGCTCGGTGCCGGGCTGGTCCTGCGGCGCCGCACGGGCCGCAGTGTCCTCTACAGCCGGGTCGCGGCCGGGGACGTACTGGTGTCGGCGGCGACCGGGTCCGAGTAGGGTGGCTGGTATTACCGCAGGTAACACTGGGAGTCCACCCGTGTCGCGAAGGAGCTGACATGCCCGGCTGGAACGCCACGCACATCCCCGACCAGCGCGGCCGGACCGCGGTCGTGACCGGGGGGAACAGCGGGATCGGCTACATCACCGCCCGCGAGCTCGCCCGGCGCGGGGCCGTGGTGGTGCTGGCCTGCCGCAGCGCCGCGCGGGGGCGGGCCGCCGTGATCCGGCTGCGCACCGAAGTGCCGGGCGCGGAGGTGGAGTTCGCCGAGCTCGACCTCGCCGAGCTGGCGTCCGTACGGGAGTTCGCCACGGCGTACGGGAAGCGGCACGGGTGCCTGGACCTGCTGGTCAACAACGCCGGAGTGATGGCACTGCCGTTCGGGCGCACCGCCGACGGGTTCGAGACCCAGTTCGGGGTCAACCACCTCGGCCACTTCGCCCTGACCGGGCTGCTGCTGCCGAAGCTGCGGGCCGCGCCGCCCGGTGCCCGGATCGTCAACGTGTCCAGCGGCTTCCACGCGCTCTCCGACATAGCCCTCGACGACCTGGGCGACGAGCACGGCTACCGGCGCTGGGTCGCCTACGGCCGCTCCAAGACCGCCAACCTGATCTTCACCCACGAGCTGGCCCGGCGCTTCACCGCCGCCGGTTCCACGATCACCGCCGCCGCGTCCCACCCCGGCTACGCCTCCAGCAACCTGCACTCCGGCGCCTCGAAGCTGGAGGGCCCGAGCCTCATGTCGCGGATGTCGGCCGTCGGCAACGCCGTCATCGCGCAGCCCACCGCCTCCGGGGCGCTGCCCACCCTCTACGCGGCCACCGCGCCCGGGGTGCGCTCCGACGACTTCATCGGCCCGCGGTTCGGCTGGCGCGGGGCGCCGATGCGGTCCTGGCGGGCGAAGTGGACCCTCGACAACGCGTCCGGCGAAGTGCTCTGGGCCGCCTCCGAGAAGCTGACGGGAGTCTCGTACGCATCCCTACCGCGCTGAACCTCCGGGGGTCAACTTGCTCCCCACCGGTTGCTACCGGTAGGTCACTTGCTCAGGCCGTGGAGTCGCAGCCCCTAGGAGAGCCATGCGTCGAGCCGCTCCGCCCGTGCCCCTGCGCCTGCGCCTGCCCCTGAGCGCCGCCGGCCGAGGGCGTCCGCGCACACGCCCGGGCGCCCCGCCGTGATCCCGTCCGCCCCCGGGGCGCCCCCGGGCGCCCCGGGCGGCGCCTGACCTGCCCGCCCCCTCCCAAGGAGACTCTGCGGCATGAGCGACGACGACACGGACAACCACCCAGAAGCCCACGACCACGCGGTGGTCCTCGGGGCGGGCATCGCCGGGATGCTGGCGGCGCGGGTCCTCGCGGAACGGTTCGCCCGGGTGACCCTGGTCGAACGGGACGAACTGGCCGAGGCGGCCCCGGCCTTCCGGCCGGGCGTCCCGCAGTCCCGGCACGTGCACGTGCTGTGGTCCCGGGGTGTGCGGCTGATCGAGGAACTGCTGCCCGGGATCACGGAGAAGCTGCGGGCCCGCGGAGCCGCCCTGCTGAACAGCCCCAGGGACTTCCTCTGGCTGAGCCCCGCCGACTGGTTCCACCAGGTGCACGGCTCGGAGATCCTCCTCGCCAGCCGGGAGCTGCTCGACTGGACCGTGCGCCGCGAGGTGCTGCGGCACGAACGGATCCGGCTGCGCGCCGGCAGCCAGGCCACCGGGCTCGTCGGCGGACCGGACGGCCGCTCGGTGACCGGCGTGGAGTTCCGCGACGGTGACCCGCTGGCCGCGCGGTTCGTGGTCGACGCGACCGGGCGCACCTCCAGGGCCCCGGCCTGGCTGGCCGCGCTCGGCCATCCGACCCCCGCGGTCACCCGCTACGACTCCCACCTCGGCTACTCCAGCCGGTACTTCGACCTCCCGCCGGACCCGGCACGGCGCTGGCGCGGCCTGTACGTCCAGGGCCGCCCGGACGTCCCGCGCGGGGCCGTGCTCATCCCGCAGGACGGCGAGGAGCGGTGGCTGGCGACCCTCATCGGCAACGGCGAGCACGCCCCGCCCACCAAGGACGACGAGTTCCTCGAGTTCGCCCGCAGCCTGCGCAGTCCGGCGCTCTACGACGCCCTGCGCGAGGCGAAGCCGCTGTCCTCGGCGACCGCGTTCCGCTCCACCGCGAACGAATGGCGCCACTACGAGCGGCTGGACCGCTGGCCGGCCGGATTCGTCGTGCTCGGCGACGCGGCCTGCCGGTTCAACCCGGTGTACGGGCACGGGATGACGGTGGCGGCGCTGGCGGCGGACGCGCTGCGCAGGGAGATCGCGCCGCTGGGCCCGCGGGACATCCCGGCGGCCGCCCGCCGGATCCAGCGCCGGACGGTGGCCGAGGCGGAGGTGGCCTGGCAGATCGCCACCAGCGAGGACCTGCGCTACCCCGGTACGGAGGGACCGCCGGCGGACCGGGCCACCAAGTTCCTGCAGGGCTACATGGCGCGGGTGATGGCCGGCGCCAACTCCGACCCGGCCATCGCGGACCGGTTCTTCGGGGTGCTTTCCCTGTCGGCCCCGCCGAACACCCTGCTCAGCCCGGGCACGGTGGTCCGCGTCCTGTCCAAGTGGCGCCTGCCGACCTCCCCGACGGCCACCCCGTACCCACCGCACCACGCCCCGCCGGACACCCCCTAGCCGCGGCCGAGGGTCCTGCCCGCGGTCCGGCGGAAGCCGTTCACCGCCTGGTACAGCAGGTGCTCCCGCTCGGCGGCGAGGGCGGTGTCGGCCGCCTTGCCGGTGGTGTCTCCCGCGTGAGCGCGTTCGACCATCCGCCGCATGACCTCGGAGAGGCCCTCGGAGGCGAGGGCCACGTCGTCGGCCGCCGCAACGGCGGCCGGCGGCCCTTCGAGATGGACGATCTCGGCGGCCCGGTGGACCCCGCGGGCCAACGCGACGAAGCGTTCCACCTTTTCGTCGAGGTCGTGCAGGTCCGGGCTCTGCGGCCGCAGGGCGGCCAGTACGGCGTCCATCGCCACGTCGCGGTCGTGGAGGGCACCCAGGTAGTTCGCGTACGCGTCTCGGCGGTGCTGTCTGCGCCACTGTTCGTGCTGGGTGCGTGCCGTCGTGCGCCCGGTGAGCAACGCCGTGCCGAGGGTGGTGAGCGAGCCTACGGCGGCGCCGAGCAGCGCGGTGAGTCCTGCGTCCATGGGGTGATTCTCTCCGGCGCCCCGCGGGGACTGCCCTGGCCGGCGCCGGGCCTACGGCTTGGTGGCGCGTTCGTACAGGGCGCGGACGCCGTCGCCGAAGTAGCTGCTGTACGAGGTCTCCTCGTCGCCGCCGCCGTCGCGGCCGCCGATCACCCCGATGAGGGTGGTGCCGTCGGTCAGCACCGGGCCGCCGCTCGTTCCGTTCGGGACGTCCGCGCAGTCCAGCCGCAGCTGCGTCGGCCCGGACGCGACCGCCGTGTTGCGGCAGTCCAGCGGCTCCTCGGAGTCGTTCGGATACCCCACGACGCGTGCGGGGGCGGGGAGCGCGGGCCGGAAGGCGATGGTTTCGGCGCCGGTGACGTCCTCCAGCCGCTGGCCGGGGTAGCCGGGGCGGCGCAGCCGGAGGAAGGCCACGTCGAGGTCCGGGTCCCGGTCGTCGATCCACCGCGGGTCCACGTCGATGCGCGTCGGAACCCAGATGCCGTACGGGGCCACGCCGTCGCGGTATCCGGGGGCGAAGGCCAGGTTCGTACGGAAGCCGGCCATGTACACGCAGTGGGCGGCGGTGACGATCAGGTCGCCGCCGGGGGAGTGGACCACCGCGCCCGAGCAGTGGTGGTCGGGGTCGCCGTCGTCACCGGGCGAGAACAGCGCGCCGATCTCCGGCTCGGCCGCGGCCGGCCGGGCCTCCAGCGGCTCGGAGGGCCGCCAGCCCCCGGACCGCCAGCTCACGAGCGGGCCGCCGCCACCGCCGAAGGCCTTGCCGTCCATGGGCGGCTCCGGGGCCTCCCGGACGATCCCGTCGAGGGTGTCGGACGCCGTCCGGTCCGCGCGCTCGGGGTCCTGCTGGTACACGCCCCGCACCGGATCGCCGTCCGCGAGGTGGCCGGCGATGGCGCGCAGCTCCCAGACGTACCAGCCGCCCGCGAGGAGCAGCGAGCACAGGACGGCGAGGAGCGCGGAGCCCCGTACGAGCCGCGCGCGCCGCGCCTGGTGCTCCTGGTGCGCGTGAACACTGCTGGACATCCCGTACTCCCACCCCGCAGACACAATCGACTCTCCGTCAGATGGGGCGGCACCGGCTCGGGTTCCGCGTCCGGGACGTGTTCGTTCTCACAGCCGGGGCCCGTCCGGGCGGCCCCGCCGTCGCGCCGCTCCACCTGTTTCCTAGGCGTGCTAGGTTTCTTCCTAGAGGGTCTAGGAACGGGAGTTGATGACACATGGCCGGGCGTGCGGGGCTGACGGCGGAGCGGATCGCGCTGGCCGCGGCCGATCTCGCCGACGAGGCCGGCTTCGACCACATCACCGTGTCCGCGCTCGCGCGCGGCTTCGGAGTCAAGGACGCGAGCCTGTACTCGCACATCAAGAACGTCCAGGACCTGCGCGCCCGCGTCGCGGTGCTCGCCACCGCCGAGCTGGCCGACCGGATCGGCGCCGCCGTCGCCGGCCGCTCCGGGAAGGCGGCCCTGTCCGCCTTCGCGGACGCCTACCGGAACTTCGCGCTGAGCCGCCCCGGGCGGTACGCGGCCACCCAGATCCAGCTCGACCCCGAGCGGGTCGCCGCGTCCCCCGGGCACCTGCGGAGCGTGGAGCTGACGTACGGGATGCTGCGCGGCTACGGCCTCGCCGAACCCGACCTCACGGACGCGGTCCGGCTGCTGCGCAGCACGTTCCACGGCTACAGCAGCCTCGAAGCCGCCGACGGGTTCGGGCACTCACGGGACCTCGACGCCTCCTGGGCGCGGGTCGTCGACGCCCTGCACGTCGCCCTCAGCGCATGGCCCGACAGCGAACGAAGCGAAGGAGACGCACAGTGATGAAGACCGGAACCCTTCCGGTGCCCGGAGCGAGCCTGTACTACGAGACGCGCGGCCAGGGCCCCGTCCTGCTGCTGCTCCCGGGCGGCGGCGGCGACGCCGGCGTCTTCGACGGCATCGCCGACGCGCTCGCCGAGCGGTTCACCGTCGTGGCCTTCGACCCCCGCGGCTACTCCCGCAGCCGCCTCGACACCCCCGGTCCGGTCGACCAGCGGGTCGAGGTGCAGAGCGAGGACGCCCGGCTCCTCCTCGAGCACCTCGCGCAACCCGGCGAAGCCGCGTACGCCTTCGGCAGCAGCTCGGGCGCGCTCGTCGCGCTCGACCTGCTCGCCCGCCACCCCGGGCGGCTGCGGCTGGCGGTCGCGCACGAGCCCCCGTGCTTCGGGATCCTGCCGGACGCCGCCGAACAGCGGGCGTTCATCACCGAGGTCCACCGGCTCTCCCGCGCGGAAGGGCTCGGCGCGGCGGCCGCGCACTTCATGGCCGGCGTCGGCGGCACCCTGAAACCCCTGCCGGACCCGGCCGGACTGCCGCCGCGCGCGGCCGGGACGATCGGCCGGCTCGGCGCGAACTTCCCGCTCTTCATGGAGCACGAACTGCGCCAGTTCACCGCGTACGCACCGGACGTCGCCGCGCTGGCCGCCGTACGGGACCGCGTCCGCCTGGCGGCGGGCCGGGAGTCCCGGAGCCACCTCCCGTACCGCCCGGCCGCCACCCTCGCGGAGCGACTGGGCACCGAGCTCGTGGAGTTCCCCGGCGGACACAGCGGATACACCGACGCCCCGGAGGAGTTCGGCCGCCGGCTGGCGGAGCTGCTGGGATCCCACCCGTCACCCCGCTAGCGGATTCCCGAACCCGCCGATTCCTGCCCCCGGTTGGCCGCTCGGCGCTATGGTGCCGGGCGGGGGCGACCGGTCGAGGGGCGGGGTGGGGATGCGGTTTCTCTTCGTGCACGGTACGGGGGTGCGGCGGGAGCGGCACGATGCGCTGTTCGCGCTGGTGCGGGAGCGGCTGGTGGAGCGGTTCCCCGGGGCGGGCGTCGACTCCTGCTACTGGGGAGACCGCTTCGGCGCGAGCCTCGGTGCGGGCGGACGGTCCGTGCCCGGGCTGCGGATCGCGGCGGACGCCGTGCCCGATCCCGTCGACGCCGAGACGGCCGAGTGGGGGCTGCTGCTCGCCGACCCCCTGTGCGAGGTGCGGGTGCTCGCCGAGGCCGGATGGGACGGCCACGGCGACGGCGACGACGGGTTCGGGATGCCCGGCGTACGGTCCGAAGGGGACCGGGTGCTCGCTCTGCTGGCCGGCCTGCCGGAGGTGCCCGAGGACGCCGACGAGCTCGCCGGGCTGCTGCGCGGCACCGGGCTCGCCGCGCACTACGCCGCCGCCCTGCGATCCGTGGCCGGTTCGCAGGAGGCCGCGCGGGCCGGGGCGCGGGCCGACGAGATCGCGCGGGCGCGGGAGCTGGCCACCGCCCTCGCGCGGGCCGTGACCGCCGCCGCGCTCGCCTCCGCCGGAGCCGAGGCCGACTGCACCGGCACCGAACGCGACCGGCTCGTCGAGCTGCTCACCGCCCGCCTCGGCGGGGACGCCCGGGTGCCCGGCGCCCGCGCGGCCGCCGTACTGGGCCGGCTCGCGATGCGCGTCACCACCCAGCCGCTGCTCAACGCCTGGCGCGGCTCCCTCACCGTCGGCGCCACCCCCGCACTCGGCGACATCCTGCGCTACCAGGCCCGCGGCCACGAACTGCGCGCGTTCCTGCACGCCGGGATCGCCGCCGGGCCGGGCCCGACCGTACTGATCGGCCACAGCCTCGGCGGGATCGCCCTCGTCGACCTCCTCGCCCTCGCCGCCGCCCGCGGCGAACCGGTCCCCGGCGCCGAACTCCTGGTCACCGTCGGCTCCCAGGCCCCCTTCCTCTACGAACTCGGCGCGCTGACCGCCCTGGAGCCCGGCGCGAAACTCCCGCACGGCTTCCCGCCCTGGCTCAACGTGTACGACCGCCAGGACGTGCTCTCGTACCTCGCGGGCCCCGTCTTTCCCGGCGACACCCGCATCAGCGACCACGAGGTGGGCAGCCGGCAGCCCTTCCCGGCCTGCCACAGCGCGTACTGGAAGCAGGACACCCTCTACGAGCGCATCGAACGGGCGGTGGCCGAGGCGGGGATCGGGTGACCACCGCCGAGCGGACGGGGTCCGGCTTCCTGCCGCCGGACCTCGAACCCCGGCGCACCTTCGCGCTGGTCGCCGGGGTCGAGCGCTACGACATCAACCGCCGCTGGAACCTGCGCGGCCCGGCCCGCGACGCCCTGCGCTTCGCCCGCTGGCTGACCGGGCCCGCCCAGGTGCCGGCCGGCAACGTGCGGCTGCTGCTCTCCCCGATCGACGCGCCGGACACCCTCGACTGGTCGGGCCCCCCGGCCATGGCCGCCCTGCGCACCGCGCACCGGCCCGCCACCGAGCACAACGTGAAATCGGCCCTGCTCAAGGAACTCCCGCAGTGCGACGGCGACCTGCTGTGGATCTTCTGGGCCGGACACGGCTACCTCGGGCCCCGCGGCGAGCTGATGCTCCCCTACACCGACGCCCACCCCGGCGAGATCCGCCACCTCAACCTCGACTCCGCGCTGCGCTGGTGGCGCACCGACCTCGTCGCCCACCGCCGGTTCCCGCTCCAGGCCGCACTCGTCGACGCCTGCCGGGTCGACGCGCCCCGGGACACCCGCTGGAACTTCACCAGCATCGACTACGGCGGCGGGAGTTCGGTCCCCGGCCGGCGCCAGTTCCGGCTCTACGCCTCCAGCGAGGGCGAGACCGCCGAGAACAACGCCGAACGCGAGGCCGGCCGCTTCACCGAAGCCCTGCTCACGGAACTCGGCCAGCGGTCCGTACGGGAGGGCGTCGCCGGGCTCGCCGCCTCCGCGCGCACCATCCAGCGCACCTTCCGGGAGCAGCGGGAGCGCGGCGAGGGCTCGCAGCTGCCGCAGTTCCTCGTCGACCGGGACTGGGACGCCTGCTCCTTCCTCGACGAGGACCTGCCCGGAGCCGCCCCGCCCCGGCCCGCCCCGCCCCGGGCGACCCGCCTCGACCAGGCCGCGTGGGACGGGCTCGGCGCCCTCTTCGCGGGCCGGAGCCTGCCGCGCCACGCCTACGAGGCCTACGCGTGGGCGTTCAAAGCGGGCGGCTGCACCACCCCCGTCGGCGGCGGCCTGCCCGGGGACGGCCTGCTCGACGTGGCCCAGGACCTCGACGAGCGCCAGGGCGGCAGCACCGGCATGCCGCTGGCCGTGCCCTTCGTACGGTTCCTCGCCGACCGGGCCGCGGCGCGCGACGAGGCGTGGGCGGCCGCGCTGCTGGACTGGGTGCGCGAGACCCGCGCGCGCCTGGCCCTGCCCGTGCTGCCGCCGCCCCCGAGCCCGGCACCCCGGACCGCCCTGGACGTCCGGCTGGACGTGCCGCCGGGCGGCGAGGACGGGTTCCTGGTGCGGATGTGGCTGCGCGGGGACGGGACGCGGCAGGTGTGGGAGTCGCAGGGCCGGCCGGTCGGGCTGGACGCCGTACGCGGGGAACTCGTCCGGCAGCTCGCCCTGCTCGGCGCGGCGCGCGCGGGCGACCCCGCGGCCGGGCAGCCGTACGTGGCGGTGGACCGGATCGAGTTCCACGTCCCGTACGAGCTGCTGGACGCCGACTTCGACCAGTGGCCGGTGCCGCGCGGCCCGGCGGGGCGCCGCCGGGCCCTCGGCCTGCTCTACCAGGTCGTGGTGCGCTGCCCGGAGGAACGGGCCGACACCCGGGCCGAGTGGCACGCCAAGTGGCGCCGGCTGTGCATCCGCGGCGGCCGGGACCCCGAAGCCGTCCGCGTGGTGGGGGACGCCGAGGCGGCCTCGGACACGCTCGGACTCGAACTGGCGGCGGGCCCGGCGCCCGCCTGCGTCCTCGCGCACACCACGGCCGCCCCGCACGACGGACTGCTGGAGGCCGTGCTCGAAGGGGGCGTCCCGGTGGCCGTCTGGCGGCGCGGCGGCGGGACACCGGCGCCCGCACTCCTCGGCCTGCTCGCCCCCGCCGGGCCCGACGGCGGCCCCGACGCCGGGGCGCTCGACGTGCTCGACCTGCCCGCGCGGATACGGGACGTGCGCCGGGCGGCCGCCGGAGTGGGCGGGGGAGCGGCCGGGGCAGCGGCCGGGGCAGCGGTCCAACGGGGCGCACACCCCGGACAACGGGCGCCAGGGGGAGACCAGTTGGTTCTCTTGTGGGACGATCCCGACGACGTGCCGGGCCTCCGGCCGCTGGCCTGCCCGCCTGACGCCGACCCCTGAGTCCTGACCCCTGACCTCGAATCCCCCGACCCCTACCCCGACCACGGACAGACGGCGACACCGACGATGGAGGCAGAGGCAGTGGTGAAGGACTGGTGGCTGTACCACGGGACCGGTGAGGGCGCGGACCGGCGTGCCCGCCTGGAGGCCGGATCCCCGCCGCCCTGGCGGAACTTCACCGGCGTCCCGGACCCGCACTACGTGCCGCCCGGCTGCGCGGGGCCGGCCTGGGAGCGGACCCGGGGGCGCGGGGAGGGCTACGTGCCCGACGGACCCGAGAAGGACGTCGTCAACACGGCACTGCACCTGCGCAGGCCCCTGCTCATCACCGGGAAGCCGGGCGTCGGCAAGTCCACGCTCGCCTACAGCATCGCCACCGACCTGGGTCTGGGGCCCGTACTCCACTGGCCGATCACCAGCCGGACCGTGCTGCGCGACGGGCTGTACCTGTACGACGCCATCGGACGGCTCCAAGAGGCCGGACTGGAACAGCTCCGCCCGCCGGGCACCGCCGAGGTCGCCGACGTCCCCGGGGCCGCTCCCGCCACCGCCCCCGCCACCGCCCCCTCCATCTCCCGCTACCTGCGCCTCGGCCCGCTCGGCACCGCGCTGCTGCCACAGGACCGGCCCCGCGTGCTGCTCGTCGACGAGATCGACAAGAGCGACATCGACCTCCCAGGCGACCTCCTCACCGTCTTCGAGGACGGAGGCTTCGTCATCCCCGAACTCGCCCGCCTCAAGAAGCAGGAGCCCGCCGTTGTCATCGGCACCGACGACGAGGGCGACGACTCCGCCGTACGCGTCACGGCGGGCCGCGTCCAGTGCCGCTACTTCCCCGTGGTCGTCCTCACCAGCAACGGCGAACGCGACTTCCCGCCCGCCTTCCTGCGCCGCTGCGTCCGCCTGCACCTGGACGCGCCCGGACCGGACAAACTCGCCCGCATCGTGCGCCGCCGCCTCGGTGTCGACATCGAGGGCAACGAGGAGTACCGCGAACTCGTCCGGTCCTTCCTCGACCGCGCCGAGGACGGCGACCTGGCCACCGACCAGCTCCTCAACGCCATCCAGCTCCGGCTCGCCGGAGCCTGGTCGGCCCCCGACGACCGCGACCGCTTCCTCGCCACCGTCATGCAGCACCTGACCGGGCCGACGGCGTGATCGAGAGGCTGCTCGCCGCCTTCGCCGAGGGCGCGGCCGACGGCGGGGGCACCGGTCCGCGCCCGGGCGCCGGCGTCGAGGAGATCGCCGACATCCTGTGGCTGGCCGCCCGGGTCGACCCGGCGGGCGCCCGCCCGCCCGGCGCGCCCGCGGCCGAACCCGGAGACGGGCAGCCGCCGGCCGCCGAACCCGCGCCGCCCGAGGAGGCCCCGCCGGACCCCGTCGGCGGCCCTGCCGCGGCGGACCCGGGCGTGCAGCTCTACCCGGCCGCCGTCCCGGTCCGCGCGGGGACCGCGAAGCCCGCCGACGCGGCCACGGGCCGGCGCGGCACGCCCCTGCGGCTGCCCCGGGCCGGCTCCCTCGACGACCCGCTCGGCCTGATGCGCTCCCTGCGCCCCGTCGGCCGGCGCTCCATCGGCGGGCCGGGGGAGGAACTGGACGAGCAGCTCAGTGTGGAAACCAGCATCGAGCGGATGGTGCCCACCCCGGTCCTGCGGCCCGCCGAGAGCCGCTGGCTGGACCTGGCCCTGGTCGTCGACACCCACCACTCGATGCTGCTCTGGGCGGACCTCGTGGACGAGCTGCGCCGCGTCCTGACCCGCAGCGGGGTCTTCCGCGACGTGCGCACCTGGCAGCTGACCGGCACCGGCTCCGGCGCCACCCCGATGGTCACCCGCGGCCGCGGCGGCCCGCCCCGCAACCCCCTCGAACTGGCCGACCCGGCGGGCCGCCGCCTGCTCCTCGTGCTCTCCGACACGGTGGCCGGCGGCTGGTGCGAAGCCCCGCTCCAGGCGGTGCTGCGGCAGTGGAGCGCGCACAACGCCGTGGCCGTGCTGAACGTGCTGCCCGAGCGGCTCTGGAGCCGCGGCGCCGTCCGGCCCGCCCCCTACGCCGTCCGCGCGGACCGGCCGGCCGCCGCCACCCGCAGCTGGCAGCGGCTACCGGCCGCCCGGCGCGCCCGGCGCCGGCGCGCCTCCAGAAGCATCGTCCCCGTCGTCGGCCTCGCCTCCGCGAGCCTGGCCCGGCTGCTGCGCGTGGTGTCCGGGGACGGCCGGTGGCGGCGGCTGGCCTGCCTGAGCCTGGACGCGCAACCCGGTGTCCCGGCGCCGCCGGACGATCCCGCTCCGCCCGTGGTCGGCCTGGAGGCCGTGGAACGCTTCCGCGCGAACGCCTCCCCGACCGCCCAGCAGCTCGCCGCCCACCTGGCCGCCGTACCGCTGACCCTGCCGGTGATGACCCTCGTACGGCGCTCCCTGCTGCGCGACTCGGAACACGGCCACCTGGCGGAGGTCGCCCTCGGCGGTCTCCTGGCCCCCTGGGACCGGGAACGGGCCGCCGACGAGGTGGAGTTCGAGTTCCTGCCCGGCGTACGGGAGGCCCTCCTCGGCTCCCAGCTGCGCGGGGAGGTGGCCGCGGTACGGGAACTCGTGCGCCGCCGCGTCTGGGAGTACATGTCCCGCAACCGGGGCCCCGGACCGGACTTCTCCGCGACCCGCGTCACGAACGGGCGGGAGGGGCGCCGCCCGGTGCCGGACGACGCGCTGCCGTTCGCGGCGCGGCCGGGGGCGGGGTTGCCGGAGCCGGGGCTGGCCGACCGGGTGGTCCGGGTCCGGTACGACACGATGGTGGAGCCGCAGGAGGTCGGCACGCTGCTGACGCCCCGGCTGGTGCTGACGGTCGGGGACGCGCTGCTTCCGTGGGGCACGGTCGTCTGGGTCCGGGCAGGTGGCCGGGAGGTGCCGTGCCGCCCGGTGTGGTCGGAGGGGGCACTGCCCCGGGTCTACCTGCTGCTGGCCGACGAGGACGTCGTGGATCCGGCAGTCCTCGCCGAGCGCCTGCCCTGGGCGCAGGCGGAGGCGGGTCCCGGACGCGTCCGCGTGGACGGCCTCACCGACCAGGGGGAGCGGGTCGCACTGACGGGCGAGGTGCTCCCGTCCGGCGGCGCCGCCAACGCCGAGCTCGTCCGGCTCTCCACCGAACCGGAGAGCTGGACGCACTACCGCGGCGGCCCGGTCTCCCGCGACGGAGAGCTGATCGGTGTCGTCCACGGGATCTGGCCGGACCGCATGGTGTTCCTGTCGGGCCAGGCGCTGTTGGAACAGCCCGGCTTCCAGGGCGTGATGACGGCGAGCCACTCGCGGGGTCGCTCCGGGGCGGCCGGGGACCCGGACGCGACGGTGTGCCTGGCGGTGGGATTCCGTGCCTCCCGGCCCCAGCGCGGGAACGCCGGCAGCCCCTACGATGCCGTGGCAGAAGTAGCCGGCCTGCTGGGGGAGTTGTCGCGTGACATCGGGGCCGCGGGTCGGCTGATCGAGAGCCCCGGAGGCGTCCTGCTCCTGGTGCTGGAAGGGCCGGGCGCCCTCGTCAAAGCCGGTCGGATACTGACCGCGCTGCCCGCCAGGGCTCGTTGGTTCCTCGACAGCCACGCGCCGTGGATCGCGGGTCTCGACGTGGCGGCAAGCACGGGGGAGCACGCCTTTGAGGACGGACAGGCTGCCGTGGCGGCCGTCCGCCGGCGCCGGGAGCCGCTGATCTTCGCCTTGTCCCAACCCCTGAACGAGGAGCTCGGCTCGCTGCTCGGTCCGGTCCTGCCGCCCAGTCTCTATCCGCGCAATCTCGCACCGCTCGGGGGCGAGTCGGAAGGCAAGCGCTACACGGGTGACCTGAGCGCCCTGGGCTACGCGATGGTCGAGGCCGGCGAGACCAGGAGCGGCGGCCTCGGCTGGCAGCACTGCGGTGTCGCCGCGGGCGAGGGCGACAGGCTGGGGTGCATCGGCATCCGGCTGCCCGGATACGACCGGTGCCTGGCCCATCTGGCGCGCGATGACCGGGACGCCTACCTCCGCGCTCTGGGGCCGCGGTCACCTGTGGACTTCCGTGGCACGGTATTCGACAACGGCCTGATCCAGCAGTTGTTGCGGGCCGTGCAGGAGCCGGGGACGCAAAGCGCCGAGCTGGGCCCCGCGGCCTTCGACCGCGCGCACTTCGTGGGCGACTGGAGCAGCTCGATCGGGATCGTCTTCTCGGGCCGCGCGTCCTTCGACCGCGCCGTCTTCTCGGGGCGAGCGCGATTCACCGGAGCCAGTTTCACGGGACCGGTCTCCTTCGACGGCGCCGTCTTCAGGCGTGAGACGATCTTCGTGCACAGCCACTTCCAGAGGTCGGCAGCGTTTCGCCGTGCGGTGTTCAGCGACATCGGATTCGGGGGGGCCACCTTCAGAGACGAAGTCTCCTTCGAACGCGCGGTGTTCGAGGAGCCGTCGGAGATGAGCGAGGTCAAGTTCGCGGGGCCGGCCGATTTCACCGGCACGATCTTCCGCGATGTGATCGGGATGCACGGCACCGTCTTCTCCGGTCCCGCGTTCTTCTCACAAGCTGTGTGGGAACGCGGGCTGTTGTCGACCGGCGCGGAATTCAAAGGGCCGGCGGCCTTCGACTACGCGGAGTTCCAGGGCCCTGTCCGCTTCGAGAGAGTGCGCTTCGATGCGAACACGGAAGCCGAACTGCCTTTCTCCGGCGAGCCGGACCGCTGGATCGCCGCACGGCACCCGGACGGCTCCTGGGACATCCGCCTGCTCGGCCCCGAGGCCGAAGAAGAGGGCTCAGGATCCGGAGCGTGAGCGCTCCAGCCGCCGCTCCGGCAGGCCGGCCCCCTCGGCGGGCAGGCTCGCCTCGATCTCGTCCAGCGCGCGGCGGGCCGTGGCGATGCGCTCCTTGAGGTCGGTTCCGCCCGTGTCGGGGCGGGCCGAGGCGCGGTTGTTCTCCTCCTCGATCTCGCGTGCCTCGTCCAGGGAGTTGAGGACGACCCCGATCAGGACGTTCACCAGCACGAAGGAGGCGAAGAGGGCGTACGAGGCGTAGTAGACGATGCTCAGCCGGGAGATCTGCAGCCCCGCGCGCACGGCGTCCGTGAGTCCGTCGAGGGTGGTCAGCAGGAACAGGGTGAGCATCGCCCGGCCGACCGATCCGTAGTGCTGGGGGTCGGCCCCTGCGAAGCAGAGCCAGCCGATCATCGCGTACACGTACACCACCAGCGCCCCGATGAACAGGAAGCTGGCAGTGCCCGGCAGGCTGCGGCCCACCGCGATCAGCAGGATGCGCAGGTGGGGGAGGAAGCGGGCGGTGCGCAGGACGCGGGCCAGGCGCAGCAGGCGGAGCAGCGTGGCGTTCTCGCGGACGAACGGCAGGAAGGCGCTGGCCACGACCGCGAGGTCGAAGAGGTTCCACGGGTCGCGGAAGAATGCTTTCGGCTGGTCCGCGTGCGCGCCCAGCCGGAGCAGGATCTCCAGCGTGAACAGGGTCAGGCAGCATTCCTCCGCGCTGCCCAGCAGCACCCGGTACTCCCGGGCGAGACCGCTGTACGTCTCCAGGCCCATCAGCGCCGCGTTGAACAGGATCGCGCAGAAGACGACGATCCCGAAGGCGGGGGCTTCGGTGACCAGCCGGCATCTGGCGGCCAGCTTCATCCGGCCGCGTCCGGCGGGCATCGGGTTGGGCGTCTTGCTGGTCATCGTGCTCCTCGTACGTTCGACTGCGTCGCGGGCGATCGGTCGGCTGCCCATGGCTCTAACGCGTTACAGCCGGTGGGGTTTCACCGGTTCGCACGGCCTCCGAAGGGGTGGACGGGCGCGGTTAGGGGCGGTTAGGGGATCTGCGGCGCGCCGGACGGGCCGTAGGTTCCTCGCGGAACGACGGGCACCGAGCGAAGGAGCATGGCCATGGCCGAGGTCACCGAGACCACCACCGAGATGTGGACCACCCCGGACTTCGTCGCGTACGAGACGGCTTTCGAGGTCACCGCGTACGCCGCGCGACTGGAGAAGTGAAACGACGGTCGGCGGGCGGGAGTCCGGGCGACGGACTCCCGCCGTGGCGGGAGACGACATGACGGCAACGGCAACGGCAACCGAAAGGGCGGGCGTGCTGGACGAGGCCGGGTTCATCGGCGTCCTGCGCGGGCTCTCCTCCTCCTACTGGGGCTCCCACCCCTTCCACCGCCGGCTCCACGACGGCGGGCTCGACCGGCGGGCGCTCGGCCTGTGGGCCGCCAACCGGTGGTACTACCAGCGGATGCTGCCGCAGAAGGACGCGGCGATCATCAGCAACTGCCCGCTGCCCGAGATCCGGCGGGCCTGGGTGGACCGCCTCGCCTACCACGACGGGACCGCCGACGACGAGGGCGGGATCGAGCGCTGGCTGCGGCTGTGCGAGGCCGTCGGGCTGAGCCGCGAAGAGGTGCTCGACGAGCGGCACGTGGTGCCGGGCGTGCGCTTCGCGGTCGACGCGTACGTGACCTTCGCCCGCACCCGGACCTGGGTCGAGGCCATCGCCTCCGGGCTCACGGAGATGTTCGCCGGGCACCTGATGACCCGCCGGGTCAGCGACATGCTCGCCCACTACGACTGGATCCGCCCCGAGCACCTGGCCTACTTCACGGACCGGATCGAGGCCGTGTCCGGCGAGGGCAAGGGCACCTTGGACATCGTCGTCCGGTACTGCGTGACACGCGAGCAGCAGGACGCGGCCGTCGCCGCGCTCCGCTTCAAGACCGAAGTGCTGTGGCAGATGCTCGACGCGATCGAGCGCGCCGCAGCACAGCCGTAGAGCCCGCAGGACTCGTACGAAGGAGTGGCCGTGGACAGGCCCGTGCTCGGCCGCGGAGTGCGGCTCATCTACGACAGGACGCGGCAGACCCATGTCGTGCTCCACCCCGAGGGGGTGCTGGTGCCCAACCGCACCGCCGTCTCGGTGCTCGAACTCTGCGACGGGGCCGCGACGGTTCCGCAGATCGCGCTGGCGCTGGGCAGCACGTACGCCGGGGTGCGCGAGGAGGAGGTCGGGACCGTGCTGGACCGGCTGACCGAGAGCGGGGTCGTGCGATGGATCTGACGCCTGGTCAGGCGGCCGTGGCGCCGCCGCTCGGACTGCTCGCCGAACTCACGCACCGCTGCCCGCTGCACTGCGCCTACTGCTCCAACCCGCTCGAACTCATCGAGCGCGAGAAGGAGTTGAGCGCCGAGCAGTGGAAGCGGGTGTTCACGGAGGCGCGGGAGATCGGTGTGCTCCAGGTGCACCTGTCCGGCGGCGAGCCGCTGGCCCGCCCCGATCTGCCCGAGCTCGTCTCGCACGTCAGCGGCCTCGGCTGCTACGTCAACCTCGTCACCAGCGGCCTCGGCCTCACCGAAGCCCGGCTCGCGGACCTCGTCGAGCGCGGGCTGGACAACGTACAGCTGTCCGTGCAGGGAGCCGACGCGGCGCGGGCGGACCTCCTCGCGGGGGCCAGGGCCCACCACCACAAGATCGCCGCGGCCCGGCTGATCCGCGCGCAGGGCCTGCCGCTGACCGTCAACGCCGTACTGCACCGCGCCAACCACGACCAGCTCGCGGGCCTCATCGAGCTGGCCGAAACCATGGGCGCGGACCGGCTGGAGCTCGCCAACACCCAGTACTACGGCTGGGCGCTGCGCAACCGGGCGGCCCTGATGCCCACCCCCGAACAGCTCGCGGCGGCCGAACCGATCGTCCGCGCCGCCATGGAGCGGCTCAAGGGCACCATGGAGATCGTGTACGTGCTCGCCGACTACTACGAGCCCTACCCCAAGCCGTGCATGCACGGCTGGGGCGCACTCCAGCTCACCGTCGCCCCCGACGGGACCGTACTGCCCTGCCCGGCGGCCGGCGCGATCACCACCCTCGACCTCGACAACGTCGCCCAGCGGCCGCTCACCGAGATCTGGTACGAGTCCAGCTCCTTCAACGCCTACCGCGGCGAGGAGTGGATGCCCGACCCGTGCCGCAGCTGCGACCGGCGCTCCGTCGACCACGGCGGCTGCCGCTGCCAGGCCTTCCTGCTGACCGGCGACGCGGCCGCCACCGACCCCGTCTGCTCCAAGTCCGGCCAACGGGGAGTGGTGGACCTGCTGTTGGCGAAACCGGGAGCCGAGTCGCCGGCGCTGGTGATGCGCGGACCGGTGGCGGCGGCGCGCCGATGAGGATCGTGCTGCTCGGCACCGCCGCCGGCGGCGGCTGCCCGCAATGGAACTGCGCCTGCCCGGTCTGCGCCTCGGGTGCGCCCGCCCGCACCCAGGACGGGGTCGCGGTCAGCGCCGACGGTGCGCACTGGTATCTGGTCAACGCCTCGCCCGACATCCGCGCGCAGATCCTCGCCACCCCCGAGCTGGCGGCCGGCCCCGGACCGCGCGAGACCCCGGTGCGCGGCGTGCTGCTGACCGACGCCGAACTCGACCACACACTGGGCCTGATGATGCTCCGGGAAGGGGCGGGGCTGCGGGTGTGGGCGCCCGGGGCGGTGCTCGGGGCGCTGGACGCGGGGTTCCCCGTACGGGGGATCCTCGGCGGCTACAGCGGGTGGGAGTGGTCCGGGACCTCGGCCGCGCAGGACGTGGGCGGGCTGCGGGTCACCCCCTTCGCGGTCGGCGACAAGCGGCCCAAGTACGCCCGTTCACTGCCCGGGGCGAGCGGCCCCTGGGTGGTCGCGTACCGCTTCGAGGACCCGGCGACCGGCGGGGCCTTCGTGTACGCGCCGTGCCTGGCCTCCTGGCCGCCCGGCTTCGACGCATTCACGGCCGGCGCGGGCTACGTGCTGCTCGACGGGACCTTCCACTCGGCCGCGGAGTTCGGCGGGGCCACGGGCGCGGCCGGCGCGGGCGCCGCACAGGCGGCGATGGGCCACCTCCCGGTGACCGGGCCGGGCGGCAGCCTGGAGCACGTCCGGCGGCTGCGGGACGAGCGGCCGGGTACGAGGTGGGCGTACACGCACCTCAACAACACCAATCCGATGGCGGATCCGCGCTCGGACGCCCACCGCGAGGTCTGCGCGCAGGGCGCGGAGATCCCGGCCGACGGGACGCGCGTCACGCTCTGAGCCGGCTTTCGCCCGCCCCTTTGTGCTTCGGGAGAACCGGGTCCGCGGGGGTGTAGAAGGTGAGGTTGATGCGGGCTCCGGGGGCTGCGACCGGTTCGGCCAGGCAGGTCGTGAGCAGGCCGGGTCCGTGAAGCGCGTGGCGGACGGGAAGCTCGGAGCCGTCGAAGTAGGGGATGGGCACCGCGGCGTGCTCCTGGTAGAGCGGTCCGGTCACCGGGTCGTTGAGGACGTCGTACGCGAGACGGCGGAGCGCCGGATTCTCCGGGCGCAGCTCCACGCTGTGCTTCAGCTGGGGCATCATGGCCGGCACCCAGTGGGTCTCCCAGTGCATCATGACGTCGGTGCGGGCCTCGGGGTCCAGGAGCAGCCAGCGCATGATGTTGGCGGGGGTTTCTCCGCGAGGGAAGAAGCGTCGGAACTCCTCGTTGTGGACCACGACGTTGAACTCGGCGTCGCTGACGTACACCAGCGCACCGTGGATGTGGTCGGCGACCCGCTGCCACGCCGAGGCTATGGACGTCCCCGCGCTGCCGTGCAGGGCATGAGGGGGGCTCTCCTTGCGGGTGATCAGCCACAGGAACGCCCACTCCTGCTCGTCCAGCCGCAGCGTCCTGGCGACCGCGGTGAGGAGATCGGCACCGGGCGCGCCGATCTGGCCGTTCTCGAACCGGTTGTACGTGCCCGGGGTGCGCGTGAGCAGCACGTCCATCTGCTCCTGGCTCAGACCGGCGGCCCGCCGGCCGGGACCGGGCCCTCGTTTGGGGAACCCCATGCTCACGGGATCGATCGCTGCTCGGCGCGCCTGAAGGACTTCCTTGAGGCGGCCCCGGTCACTGGCCGACGGCTTCATCCGGCACCTTCCACTCGGGCTGCGCCCCGGCAGCAGCCGGGGCCGCCCAATTATCTGCACTCGCCGACCCTGGAAAAGACGATCACACACCGCAAGACTCGCTTTCGGAGCCGTGCGCTGCCCACGCCGTGGAGTGCATTGCCCAGAACGGCGGTTCGGGCCGCCCGGACCATGCGGGGCCCGAAGACCCGGTCGGCACGACGTCCGCCGCGCTGGTGCCCGGCCCCCAGAACACGTCCACCGTCCCCGAGCGCCCGCGCCCTGACCAGCACGTGCCGAGGGGCCGACAGACACACCTCGTGGAGATCACCTTCATGCATCCGATACCACTCCGACGACGCGTGCTCGCCGCCGTTTCCGTGCTCTTGCTCGGCGCGCTCCTGGGGCCGGCGGCGACGGCGAGCGCCTCCCCCAGAGCCCCCGAGACTCCGGAGCCTCCCCGGATCAACCTCGTCCTCGACCTGTCCGGGTCGATGAACGATAACGACGCCGGCGGCCAGACCCGCCTCGCCGCCGCCAAGCAGTCCGTCACCCGGATCATCGACACCGCCCCCGAACAGGCCCCGCTGGGACTGCGCGTCTACGGCGCCACGTATCCCGGAGAGGACAAGGCGCAAGGCTGCGCCGACACGCAGCAGGTACTGCCGGTCACCGTGATGGACCCGGCGGCGCGCGCCGCTGCCAAGAAGCAGGTCGCGGGCTTCAAGGCGGTCGGGTTCACGCCGATCGGCGTCTCGCTCCGGGAAGCCGCCAAGGACCTCGGCTCGACCGGCAAGCGCCGCATCATCCTGGTCTCGGACGGTGACGACACCTGTGCGCCGCCGCCTCCGTGCGAGGTGGCCCGCGAACTCAAGGCGCAGGGCATCGACCTCGCCGTGGACGTCGTCGGGTTCCGAGCGCCCGCCCCGGCGCGCGCGCAGCTGAAGTGCATCGCCGACGCGACCAGCGGCTCGTACACGGAAGCCGCCGACGCCGACTCGCTGACCGCCAATCTGGGCGCCCTGTTCCGCAAGGCGTGGCGGACCTACCACGCCACCGGAAAGCCGGTCGCCGGCTCCCTCAACGGCTGCCAGGACGCTCCGCTGGTCACGCCCGGCCAGTACCTGGACAAGTTCACCGGGGGACGCGACCTCTACTACAAGGTCAAGAAGCGGCCGGACCAGCGGCTCCAGGTGAGCGCCACCGCCGTTGCCGAGGAGGGGTACTCGCGCGGTTCCATCATCACCGTCGCGGCCGGGCCCGCGAGCGACGGCAAACCTTACCGCTGGCTGCGGGAGTTCGAGCAGTCGATGGGGTGGGCGAACATCATCTCCGCCGGAGGCCGCAGCAAGCCCGGATCGGGCAACGAGTCTCCCGCCCCGGACGACACCGGCTGCATCTTCATCGAGAACAACGTGACCAAGTCCGGCGACAAGCCGATGCCGGTCGAGCTTCTCGTCGGGATCGCCGACAGCACGACCCAGGGGGCCGGGGCGCGGACCCCGCAGCCACGCACCGGAGCCGACGCCGAGGGCGGCTTCTCCTTCAACAGCGCCACCCCGATCGGACCGGGCACCCACCGGCAGTCCATCGCCGTCGGTGAGGCCCCCTTCTGGCGGGTGGAGCTGAAGGCGGGCCAGAAGCTGACGGTCAAGGGCGGTGTGGACATCCCGAGCGACTTCCCCAACGAGGTCACCACCGGGTGGAGCGTCACCGTCTACAACGCCCAGCGCAACCCGACGCTGTGCAACAAGGACCTCAACTCGACCGAGCTCTTCACGGGCAAGACCGGGCACTTCGAGCGGGTCTGCGGGCCCTGGGACATCACCGAGCAGGACGACGCGAAGAGCCCCGACTCCAATGGGTACGACGTGCCCGGCACCTACTACATCCAGGCGCAGGTTGCCGAGCCGAAGGACAAGGCGAAGGGCATCGTCGTACCGATCTCGCTGACTGTGGACGTCTCCGGTACACCGCGTTCCGGGAGCAGCCCGGTGTTCTTCTTCGGCGACGAAGCCGATCAGGGTCCCGCGCCGTCCGGTGCACCAGGGAACAACGGCGAACAGGGCGCGACCGGCAGTGCTTCGGCCGCGGGGAAGGACGAGGACTCGCTCGTGGGCAAGCTCGCGCTCCCGGTGGGGATCGGCGCCGGCGTCCTCCTGATCGGCGGCATCGCCTTCTACGCCCTCAGGCGCCGCAGGGCGGCCTGACACCGGTCCGGCCGCCCCATGGGGCGGCCGGACCTTCCGCGTCCGCCGCCCGCTACGCGATCCGCTCGCGCACCAGCTCGATCACCTCGGCGACGTGCTCGTTGAGGTAGAAGTGCCCGCCGGGGAAGGTGCGGAAGGAGCAGGGGCCGCCGGTGTGCTCGGTCCACCCCTCGGCCTCCTCGGCGGTCACCTCCGGGTCGCTGTCCCCGTTGAGGACCACGACCGGGCAGGCCAGCGCCGGGCCCGGACGGTAGCGGTAGGTCTCCGCGGCCTTGTAGTCGCCGCGGATCGCCGGGAGCACCGAGCGCAGCAGTTCCTCGTCGGCCATCACCGCCGGGTCGGTGCCGCTCATCTTCTGGATGGTGGCCAGCAGGCGTTCGTCGGAGGCCAGGTGGACCTGCTCGTTCTCCCGGTGCCGGGACGGGGCCCGGCGCCCCGACGCGAACAGGGCCACCGGGGTGATGCCGGCCGCCTCCAGCCGCAGCGCCACCTCGAAGCCCAGCGTCGCGCCCAGACTGTGCCCGAACAGCGCCACCGGCCGGTCGCACCAGGGGCGCAGCTCGGCCACGACGAGGTCCGCGAGCCGGCGTACGTCGTCCACGCACGGTTCGCCGCGCCGGTCCTGGCGGCCCGGGTACTGCACGGCCACCACGTCGGCGGCCGGGGACAGGGCCCGGGAGACGGGGAAGTAGTAGCTGGCCGAGCCGCCCGCGTGCGGGAAGCAGAACAGGCGCACCGCCGCCTCCTCGGCGGGGTGGAAGCGGCGCAGCCAGGCACTGGGCGCCCGCACGGTCGTGGTCGTACCGTTCATGTCCGGTCGGTGTCCTTACGTAGGGGGTTCACTGGGCGGTCCAGGTGCCCGGCGGGCGCCAGCCGCGCGCCGGACCCCAGGCGGCCCCGGGCCGGGGAGTGGATTGCGCTCCGGCGTCCTCGCGGCCCCGGGCGGTGGCGAGCAGTACGAGGAGGACGGCGGCGAGTTCCGTGCTGTCCGGGGCGCCGCGCACGATCTTCAGCGATGGTTCGGCCCGCTCGCTCATCGGGCGTGCTCCTTTGCGGTGGTCGGACGTGTCAGAACGGCGGGTTGCCGTGCTTGCGTTCGGGCAGCGGCACGTGCTTGGCCCGCAGCACGTCCAGGGCGTCCACCAGCACCTGCCGGGTCGTGGCCGGGTCGATGACGTCGTCGACGAGGCCGCGCTCGGCTGCGTAGTACGGGTGCATGAGCTCCTGGCGGTACTGCTTGACGCGCTGCGCGCGCGCCGCCTCCGGGTCGTCCGCCGCGGCGATCTCCCGGCGGAAGACGACGTTGGCCGCGCCCTCCGCGCCCATCACCGCGATCTCGTTGGTGGGCCACGCGAAGGACAGGTCCGCGCCGATCGAGCGGGAGTCCATGACGATGTAGGCGCCGCCGTAGGCCTTGCGCAGGATCACCTGCACCCGGGGCACGGTGGCCGCGCAGTAGGCGTAGAGCAGCTTGGCGCCGTGCCGGATGACCCCGCTGTGCTCCTGGTCGCTGCCCGGCAGGAAACCCGGCACGTCCACCAGCGTCACCAGCGGGATGCTGAAGGCGTCGCAGGTCTGCACGAACCGCGCCGCCTTTTCCGCCGCGTGGATGTCCAGGACCCCGGCGAGCGAGGCGGGCTGGTTGGCGACGATGCCCACCACGTGGCCGTCCAGCCGGGCCAGACCGCAGATGATGTTCGTCGCCCAGTTGGCGTGGACCTCGAACAGATCGGCGTCGTCGACGATCTCCTCGATCACGGCCCGCATGTCGTACGACCGGTTCGGGTCGGCCGGCACCAGCTGGGACAGGGCGTCACCGCGCCGGTCCGCCGGGTCCTCGCAGGGCACGACGGGCGGCAGCTCGCGGTTGTTGGACGGCAGCAGCGACAGCAGGTGCCGGACCTCCTCGAGGCACTCCTCCTCGGTGTCGTACAGGAACGCGCTCGCCCCCGAGACCGAGGAGTGCACCTGCGCGCCGCCCAGGTCGTTGTGCGTGATCTTCTCGCCGGTCACCGCCTGCACCACGTCGGGGCCGGTGATGTACATCTGCGAGATGTCCCGCACCATGAACACGTAGTCCGTCAGGGCGGGGGAGTACGTCGCCCCGCCCGCGCACGGCCCGAGCATCACGCTGATCTGCGGGATCACCCCGGACGCGGCCACGTTGCGGCGGAAGATGCCGCCGTACCCGGCGAGCGCGGTGACGCCCTCCTGGATACGGGCCCCCGCGCCGTCGCTGAGCGACACCAGCGGGGCGCCCGCCGCCACCGCGAGGTCCATCACCTTGTGGATCTTCTGCGCGTGCGCCTCGCCGAGCGAGCCGCCGAAGATCCGGAAGTCGTGCGCGTACACGAACACCTTCCGGCCGTCGACCTGGCCCCAGCCCGTCACCACACCGTCGGTGTGCGGCCTGCGGTCCTCCAGGCCGAACCCCGAGGCCCGGTGCCGGCGCAGCTGCTCGATCTCCCGGAAGGTACCCGGATCGAACAGCAGGTCCAGCCGCTCGCGCACCGTCAGCTTGCCGCGCGCGTGCTGCGCCTCGGAAGCGCTCTGGGACGGGCCCAGCTCCACGGACTCCTTGATCGCCGCGAGTTCGGCCACTCTGACACTGACATCGGCAACTGTCATGCTCCACCCGTCTCTTCGGCCATCGGGCCCGCCGATGGCGGCGCCCTGGGCAGTGCGTGCCATTGAAGGCGTCCGGGGAGCGTGCGGAGAACACCGACCACCCCCCTGAACGCTCCGGGGCCCCGCGGCACCCCGGCCCAGCAGGCATCACGCCGCGCGCGGCTGCCGCGCCGGGCGGACCGGGCGGGGCGCGGGCGGGCGGCGGGCAGGGTCAACACCTGGGGGGATAGGGGTGTCGCGGCCGTTCCGGCCCGACCTAGCGTGCGATCACCCCGTGGCCGGAACCGACCCGGGGCAATCGATACCGAGCTGGGAGCGTGCAGATGTCCGCGGGCTTCGATCCTGTCGCTGATGACTCGTCCGGCGCGGAGGTCCGCCCGGAGGACCGCCGAGAAGAGCGCCCGGGAGGCCCGGTGGCGGCGCTGGCCGACCGGCTGGCCGGACTTCCCGGGAGCGAGCAGACCAGGCTCCTGACCGACCTGGTCTGCTCGCAGGCCGCCGACTGCCTGCGCAAGGCCCGGCCTGACACCGAACCGGTGGTCACCGCCGGAACCTCCTTCAAGGAACTCGGCCTCGACTCCATCGCCCTGGTCGACCTGCACGCGCGGATCAACGCGGCGACCGGGCTCTCCCTCCCGGTGACCGCCGCCTTCGACCACCCGAGCCCCGAACTGCTGGCCGCCTGCGTCCGTACGGAACTGCTCGGCGTCCCCGCCGAACCGGTGGCGGCCGCCACCGGCCCCGCCGCCGACGCCGCCCCCGCCTTCGACGGCGAGCCCATCGCCGTCGTCGGCATCAGCGGGCGCTTCCCCGGCGGCATCCGCTCGGCCGAGGAACTGTGGGACCTCGTCGAGAGCGGCGGCAGCGCCGTCGGCCCCTTCCCCGACGACCGCGGCTGGGACCTCGACGCCCTGTTCGACGACGACCCCACCGTGCCCGGCACCTGCTACACGCGCACCGGCGGGTTCCTGCACGACGCCGCCGAGTTCGACGCCGAGTTCTTCGGCATCAGCCCGCGCGAGGCCCTCGCCATGGACCCGCAGCAGCGGCTGCTGCTGGAGACCGCCTGGGAGGCCCTCGAACGCACCGGGATCGACCCGACGTCGCTGCGCGGCAGCCGTACCGGCGTGTTCATCGGCGCCGGCCCCTCCGAGTACGGGCCGCGCGTCCAGGACGCCCCCGAGAGCCTCACCGGGTACCTCGTCACGGGCGGCGCCCTCAGCGTCACCTCGGGGCGCGTCGCCTACGCGCTGGGCCTGGAGGGTCCCGCGCTCACCGTCGACACCGCCTGCTCCGGATCGCTGGTCTCCCTGCACCTGGCCGTCCAGTCGCTGCGCCGCGGCGAGTGCTCCATGGCGCTCGCGGGCGGTGTCACCGTCCTGAGCACCCCCGGCCTGTTCACCGAGTTCAGCCGGCAGCGCGGGCTCGCGCCCGACGGGCAGATCAAGGCCTTCGCGGCGGGCGCCGACGGCACCTCCTTCGCGGAGGGCGTCGGCCTGCTGGTGGTGGAGCGGCTGTCGGACGCGCGGCGCAACGGACACGAGGTGCTCGCCGTCATCCGCGGCTCCGCCGTCAACCAGGACGGCGCGAGCAACGGCCTCACCGCGCCCAGCGGCACCGCCCAGCAGCGCGTCATCCTCCAGGCCCTCGCCGACGCCGGGCTCTCGGCGGGTGACGTCGACGCCGTCGAGGCGCACGGCACCGGCACGACCCTGGGCGACCCGATCGAGGCGCGGGCGCTGATCGCCACGTACGGGCGGGACCGGCCCGAGGACCGGCCGCTGTGGCTGGGCTCGGTGAAGTCCAACCTCGGGCACACGCAGGCAGCCGCCGGGGTGGCCGGCCTGATGAAGATGATCATGGCGATGCGGAACGGGGTGCTCCCGCGCACGCTGCACGTGGACGCCCCCAGTGGGAACGTCGACTGGTCCGCGGGCACCGTACGCCTGCTCACCGACCCGGTCCCGTGGCGGGAAACCGAGGACCGCCCGCGCCGCGCGGGCGTCTCCGGCTTCGGCATCAGCGGCACGAACGCCCACGTGATCCTGGAGGAACCCCCGACCGGTTCCCTGGCCGGGGGCGCAACCGGGTCCCTGGCCGGGCGCGTAGCCGGGGCCGCCCCTGGCGGCGTCGCGGCTGCCGGCGGGGACGCCGCTCCGCTGGGCGCGGGCACCGCAGGGCCGCTCGGCGGCGGGGCCGCACCGTCCGGCGGACCCGTCCCCGCCGAGTCCCCTGCCGGGGGCGCAGCCGGGTCCCGTGCCGGCTCCCCTGCGGGGGGCGCTGCCGGGTCCCGTGCCGGCTCCCCTGCGGGGGGCGCTGCCGGGTCCCGTGCCGGGGGCGCCGCGTCTGCCGACCGGGACTTCGCTCCGCTGGGCGCGGGCACCGCAGGGCCGCTCGGCGGCGAGGCCGCACCGTCCGGCGGACCCGTCCCCGCCGAGCCGGCGTTGGTGCCCGTTTCGGGGCGGTCCGAGGAGGGGCTGCGGGCGCAGGCCGCGCGGCTCGCGGAGTTCGTCGCCGGGCGGGCCGGCCTCGGCCCCCGCGACCTCGGCCACGCCCTCGGCACCGGCCGGGCCGCACTCGAACACCGGGCCACCGTCCTCGCCGCCGACCGCGACGAGCTGCTGGCCGGGCTGACCGCCCTCGCCGCCGGCGAAGCCGCCCCCGGCACCCGTACCGGCGCGCTGCCCGCCGGGCGCCTCGCCTTCCTCTTCACCGGACAGGGCAGCCAGCGCCTCGCCATGGGCCGCAGCCTCTACGACGCCCACCCGGTCTTCGCCGACGCCCTCGCCGACGCCATCGGCTGGCTCGACCTCCAGCTCGACACCTCCCTGTGGGACGTGCTGTTCGCCGAACCCGGCTCCGAGGACGCCGCCCGCCTCGACGAGACCCGCTACGCGCAGACCGCCCTGTTCGCCGTCGAGGTCGCCCTCTTCCGGCTCGTCGAATCCTGGGGCATCCGCCCCGACTTCCTGGCCGGCCACTCCATCGGCGAGATCGCGGCCGCGCACGTCGCCGGCGTACTGAACCTGGAGGACGCGGCCACCCTCGTCGCCGCCCGCGGCCGGCTGATGCAGGAACTCCCCGCCGGCGGCGCCATGACCGCCGTCCAGGCCACCGAGGAGGAGGTCCTCCCCTTCCTCGGCGAGCAGGTGGCCGTCGCCGCCCTCAACGGCCCCGACTCCCTCGTGCTCTCCGGCGCGGAAGGCGCCGTCGCCGAGCTCGCGGACCGCTTCGCCGCGCAGGGCCGCAAGACCAAGCGGCTCCAGGTCAGCCACGCCTTCCACTCCCCGCTCATGGAACCGATGCTGGAGGAGTTCCGGCGGATCGCCGGCATCCTGACCTACTCCGCACCCCGCATCCCCCTCGTCTCCACCGTCACCGGCCGCCTCGCGACCTCCGAGGAACTGCGCTCGCCCGACTACTGGACCGGCCACGTCCGCCAGGCCGTCCGCTTCGCCGACGCCATGGACTGGCTCCTCGCCGACGGCGGCGTCCGCACCTTCCTCGAACTCGGGCCCGACGGAGTGCTCAGCGCCCTCGGCCAGAACTGCCTGCCCGAGGAGCGCGAGGCCGACACCGTCTTCGCCCCCCTGCTGCGCGCCGGCAAGGACGAGGTCCGCGAGGCGCTCGGCGCCGCCGGCCTCGCCCACGCCCGCGGCGCCCACCTCGACTGGCAGGCCCTCTACGCCGGCCGCCCCACCCGCCGCGTCGACGGGCTGCCCACGTACGCCTTCCGCACCCGCCGCTACTGGCTCGCCCCCGAGCGCTCCGCAGGCGACCCCTCCGGCCTCGGCCAGCTCGCCGCCCAGCACCCCCTCCTGGGCTCGGTCGTCGACCTCGCGGGCGCCGGCGCCACCGTGCTGACGGGCCGCCTGTCACTGCGCACCCACCCGTGGATCGCCGACCACACCATCGCCGGGGTCACCCTGCTCCCCGGCACCGCCTTCGTCGAACTCGCCCTGCGCGCCGGGGCGGAGACCGGCTGCGCCCTCGTCGAGGAGCTGACCCTCCAGTCCCCGCTGGTGCTGCCCGAGTCGGGCGGGGTCGCGCTCCAGGTCGTCGTCGCCCCCGCCGACGCCTCGGGCCGCCGCACCGTCGAGTGCTACTCGCGGCCGGACACCTCCGAGGCCGCCGAGCCGGACGAGGCCGCCGAGGACGGCTGGGTGCGCCACGCCACCGGCCTCCTCGCCCCCGCCGCCCCAGAAGCGGACACCGCCGCCCTCACCGGGCCGTGGCCCCCCGCCGGAGCCGTCCCGCTCGACGTCAGCACCCTGTACGCCGACATGGCCGGCGAGGGCTACGGCTACGGCACCGCCTTCCACGGCGTCCGCGCCGCCTGGCTGCACGACGGCCAGGTCTACGCCGAGGTCGAACCCCCGCAGCCCACCCGCGCCGACGCCGCCGCGTACGGACTGCACCCGGCCCTCCTCGACGCCGCCCTGCACCCCGCCGACCACGCCCTCACCGCGGCCGGCAACCGCCCCGAGGGGACCTGGATCCCCTTCTCCTGGAACGGCGTCGCGCTGTACGCGGCGGGCGCCTCCGCCGTCCGCGTACGGATCACCGCGCGCGGCCGCGAGGAGCTCGACGTGACGGTCGCCGACGCGTCCGGCGCCCCCGTGGCCCGCGTCGCATCGCTGCAGCTGCGCGCCGTCACCGCGGACCAGCTCGCCGGGGACCGCTCCGACCCGCTGCTCGCCGTCCGCTGGAACCCCATCGAACTCCCCGCAGAAGCCGCCGAGTTCACGGATCTGGCCGAGACTGCCGACGGCCCCGTGTCGCCCTTCGTCGTGTACCGGGCCCTCCCGACCCCGGCCGGCGACGACGTGCCCGGCGCCGTCCGCGCCGTCACCGCCGACGCGCTGGCCGCCGTACAGGACTTCCTGGCCGACGAGCGGTACGCCGACTCCCGCCTCGCCGTCGTCACCCGTGCCGGGGCAGCCGTGCCCGGCACCGACGTCGACCTCGCGCAGGCACCCGTCTGGGGCCTCGTACGCTCGGCCGAGGCGGAGAACCCGGGCCGTTTCACGCTCGTCGACACCGACGAAGCCGGCCTCGCCCACCTCGGCCGCGCCCTGGCCGCCACCTCGGAACCCGAACTGGCCCTGCGCGGCGCCGAGGCGTACGTCCCGAGGCTGGCCGCCGTACCGGCCCCCGACGAGGAGCGCCCCGCGCCCTGGGACGCGGCCGGCACCGTACTGATCACCGGCGGCACCGGCGGCGTGGGCGCCGAACTCGCCCGCCACCTGGTCCGCGAGCACGGCGTACGGCACCTGCTGCTCACCAGCCGGCGCGGCCCGGACGCCCCCGGCGCGCGGGAACTCCTCGCGGACCTCGCGGGCTTGGGGGCCGAAGCCACCGTCAGCGCCACCGACGTCGCCGACCGCGCCGAACTGGCCGCGCTGCTCGCCGGGATCCCGGCCGCGCACCCGCTGCGGGCCGTGGTGCACGCGGCCGGCGTCATCGACGACGGGCTCGTCGGCTCCCTCACCGCCGATCGGCTCGACACCGTCCTGCGGCCCAAGGTGGACGCCGCCTGGAACCTGCACGAGCTGACGGCCGGCCAAGACCTCGCCGCCTTCGTCCTGTTCTCCTCCGCATCGACCGTCCTCGATGGCGCCGGCCAGGGCAACTACGCCGCTGCCAACCTGTTCCTCGACGCCCTCGCCGCCCGCCGCGCGGCCGCCGGGCAGGTCGTCACCTCGCTCGCCTGGGGCCTGTGGGCCGGCGGGGGCGGCATGGGCGCGAGCCTCGACGCGGCCGCCCTCACCCGCATCGAGCGGCTCGGCCTGGACTCCCTGTCCTTCGAGGAGAACCTCGCCCAGCTCGACAAGGCCCTCACCGCCCACGAGCCGGCCGTGGTGCCCGTACGCGTCAACCAGCGCGCGGTACGGGCCCGTACGGACGGCACGCCCACCCTGCTGCGCGCCCTCGTCCGCACCCCCGTACGCCGCTCCGCCGCCGGGACCGCCCCCGCCGCCGTTAGCGCCGCCGCGGCCGCCGGACCGGCTCCCCTCGCGGCCCGTCTCGCGGAACTCGGCGCGGCCGACCGCCTCGCCACCGTGCTGCGGCTGGTCCGCACCGAGGCCGCGGCCGTGCTCGGCTACCAGAGCGCCGAGGAGGTCACCGCGACCCGGGCGTTCACCGAGACGGGCTTCGACTCCCTCGCCGCCGTGGAACTGCGCAACCGCCTCGCCACCGCGACCGGGCTGCGCCTGAGCGCGACCCTGACCTTCGACTACCCCACGGCGACGGCCCTCGCCGAACACCTGGTGACCAAGCTCGTCGGCGCGGCCGCGCCCGCGGCCGCCCCCGCACCCGAGACCCGTACGAACGCGGCGGACGCCACCGCCGACCCGATCGTCATCGTCGGCATGGCCTGCCGCTACCCGGGCGGGGTGACCTCCCCCGAGGAGCTGTGGCAGCTCGTCGCCGAAGGCTCCGACGCCATCGGCCCCTTCCCCACCGACCGCGGCTGGGACGGCGACCTGTACGACCCGGAGATCGGCAAGCCCGGCAAGACCTACTCCACCGAGGGCGCCTTCCTCTACGACGCCGCCCAGTTCGACCCGGCGTTCTTCGGCATCAGCCCGCGCGAGGCCCAGGCCATGGACCCGCAGCAGCGACTCCTGCTGGAGGTCGCCTGGGAGACCTTCGAACGCGCCGGGATCGACCCCCGGTCCGTGAAGGGCAGCTCCACCGGGGTCTTCGCCGGCGTGATGTACCACGACTGGGGACTGCGCCTCGGCCCGCTCCCCGAGGACGTGGCCGGCTACCACGGCAACGGCAGCCTCGCCAGCGTGGTCTCCGGGCGGGTCTCCTACGCGCTCGGCCTCGAAGGCCCCGCCGTCAGCGTCGACACCGCCTGCTCCTCCTCCCTGGTCGCCCTGCACATGGCCGCCCGCTCGCTGCGGGCGGGGGAATGCTCGCTCGCCCTGGCCGGCGGCGTCACGATCATGTCCACCCCCGACACCTTCCTCGACATGGCCCGCCAGCGCGGCCTCGCCTCCGACGGCCGCTGCAAGTCCTTCGGCGCTGGCGCGGACGGCACCGGCTGGGGCGAGGGCGCGGGCGTGCTGCTCCTGGAGCGGCTCTCCGACGCCCGCCGCAACGGGCACCGGGTGCTGGCCGTGGTCCGGGGCTCGGCCCTCAACCAGGACGGTGCCAGCAACGGCCTCACCGCCCCCAACGGGCCCGCGCAGCAGCGGGTCATCCGCCAGGCCCTCGCCGACGCGGGCCTGAGCGCCGCCGAGGTCGACGTGGTCGAGGCGCACGGCACCGGCACGAAGCTGGGCGACCCGATCGAGGCGCAGGCCCTGCTGGAGACCTACGGGCAGGAACGGCCCGCGGGCCGGCCGCTGTGGCTGGGCTCCATCAAGTCCAACATGGGCCACACGCAGGCCGCCGCGGGCGTCGCCGGCATCATCAAGATGGTCCAGGCGATGCACCACGGCGTGCTCCCGCGGACCCTGTACGCCGAGACCCCCTCCGACCAGGTGGACTGGTCGGCGGGCGAGGTGGAACTGCTCACCGAGGCCCGCGCGTGGCAGACGCCCGGCGGGGTGCGGCGGGCCGGCGTGTCCTCCTTCGGGATCAGCGGCACCAACGCCCACGTGATCATCGAGCAGGCCCCCGAACAACCCGAGAAGGCCACCGCCGCGCCCGAACTCCCCGCCCTCCCCTGGACGGTCTCCGGCGCCACCCCCGAAGCCCTGCGCGCCCAGGCCGACCGGCTGCGCGCGCGGCTCGCGGAACTCGACGACGAGGAACTGGCCCCCGCCGCCCTCACCCTCGCCACCGGCCGGGCCGCCCTGGAACACCGCGCCGTCGCCCTCGGCGCCGACCGCGAGGAACTCGCCCGCGCGCTGGACCGGCTCGCGGACGCCGACACCGCCCAGGACGCCAAGACCGCCTTCCTGTTCACCGGCCAGGGCGCCCAGCGCCTCGGCATGGGCCGCGGGCTGTACGAGGCCTTCCCGGCCTTCGCGGCGGCCTTCGACGCCGCCTGCGCGGAGATCGACCCGCACCTCGGGCAGTCGCTGCGCGCCGTCGTGTGGGGCGAGGACGCCGACGCGCTGAACGCGACCGCGCTCGCCCAGCCCGCCCTGTTCGCCTTCGAAGTGGCCCTGTTCCGGCTGGTCGAGGCCTGGGGCCTGACCCCCGACCTGGTCGTCGGCCACTCCATCGGCGAGCTGGCCGCCGCCCACGCCGCGGGCGTGCTCTCCCTCGCCGACGCGGCCCGGCTCGTCGTCGCCCGCGGCCGGCTGATGCAGGCGCTCCCGGCCGGCGGCGCGATGGTGGCCGTACAGGCGACCGAGGAGGAGGTGCTGCCGCTGCTCACCGACGGAGTGGGCATCGCGGCGGTCAACGGCCCGCGCTCGGTGGTGGTCTCGGGCACCGAGGCGGCCGCCCTGGCCCTCGGCGCACACTTCGCCGCCGCCGACCGCAAGACCAGCCGGCTCGCCGTCTCGCACGCCTTCCACTCGGCCCTCATGGACCCGATGCTCGACGCGTTCCGGGCCGTCGTCGCCGAGTTGACCTTCGCCGAGCCGCGGCTCGGCGCGGTCTCCACCGTCAGTGGAGACCTGTCCACGCAGTGGCAGTCCCCGGACTACTGGGTCCGGCAGGTCCGCGAACCCGTCCGGTTCGCCGACGCCGTACGCCGCACCGAGGAGCTCGGCGCCCGCACCTTCCTGGAGATCGGCCCCGATGCGGTCCTGACCGCGCTCGGCATCGGCTCCGCCGTCGACGAGACGACCGCTTTCCTGCCCCTGCTGCGCCGCGACCACGACGAGGCCCGCCAGGCCCTGTCGGGCATCGGCTGCGCCTGGGCGCGCGGAGCCGGCGTCGACTGGACCGCCGTCCTCGGCGCGCAGGGGCGGACCCCGCTCGTCGACCTGCCCACCTACGCCTTCCAGCGCAAGCGGTACTGGCTCGACGTACCCGCCAAGGCCGGCGACGTCACCTCGGCCGGACTCGACGCCGTCGACCACCCCGTCCTCAGCGCGGCCGTCCTGTCACCCGACTCCGGATCCGTCGTCCTCACCGGCCGGCTCTCCACCACCGGCCACCCCTGGGTCGCCGACCACGGCGTGCACGGCGCGGTGCTCCTCCCCGGCACCGGCTTCGTCGAGCTCGCCGTCCGCCTCGGCGACCAGGTCGGCTGCGACCTCCTGGAAGAGCTCACCCTGGAGGCGCCGCTGGTCCTGCCCGCGACCGGCGGCGCGGCCCTGCGCGTCGCCGCCGGCGCCTCCGACCCCTCCGGCCGCCGCCCGCTGACCATCCACTCCCGCCTCGACGGAGCCCCCGAGGACTCCTGGACCCGGCACGCCACCGGCTTCCTCGCCACCGGCGCACCCCCGCAGGTCGACGCCGACCTCACCCAGTGGCCGCCGCGCGGCGCCACCCCCGTGGACGTCGACGGGGCCTACGAGCGGCTGCGCGAGCGCGGCTACGGCTACGGCCCCGCCTTCCAGGGCCTGACGGCGGCCTGGCGGCGCGGCGACGAACTGTTCGCCGAGGTCGCCCTGCCCGACTCCGTACGCGCCGAAGCCGCCGGCTACGGGCTGCACCCGGCGCTCCTGGACACCGCCATGCACGTCGACGTCCTCGTCGACCAGGGCGAGGGCGGCACCGAAGCCCTCCTGCCCTTCGCCTGGAGCGGAGTGTCCCTGCACGCCACCGGAGCGGCCGCACTGCGCGTGTACGTACGCCGCATCAAGGGCGCGGAGGAGTCGGCGATGGTCGTCGCCGACGAGACCGGCAGCCCCGTGATGACCGTGTCCTCCCTGATCTGCCGCCCCGTCTCCGCCGACCAGCTCGAACCGGCGAACGGCACCCTCTCCGACGCCCTGCACCACATCGAGTGGACTCCGCTGCCCGAACCCGCCGAACCCCTCCCGTCCTCCACCGTCGTCCTCGACGAATACGGGCTGGCCATCCTCGGCGACCCCTCGGCCGTCGTCCTGGCCTGCTGCCCCACCCCCGTGGGCCGGCCCGCACTCGAAGCGACCCGCACCATCACCTCGTACGTCCTCGGACTCCTCCAGTCCTGGCTGACCGACGAGCGCTTCGAGTTCACCACCCTGGTCGTCGTCACCCGCGGCGCCGTCGCCACCGGCCCGGACACCGCCCCCGACCTGACGCAGGCACCCGTCTGGGGCATCGTCCGCGCCGCCCAGGCCGAGAACCCCGGCCGGATCGTGCTGCTCGACACCGACCCCGACGTCGACCCGGCGGACTTCCCGGCCATCGCGGCCGCCGCCCTCGCCCAGGGAGAACCCGAACTCGCCCTGCGCGACGGCCGGCTGCTCATCCCACGGCTGGTACGCACCCCCGTACCCGACGCCGACGCCCCCTGGAACGGCGACGACACCGTCCTGATCACCGGCGGCACCGGCGGCCTCGGCGCCCGCATCGCCCACCACCTCGTCGAACGGCACGGCGTACGCCACCTGCTGCTCACCAGCCGCCGGGGCCCCGAAGCCCCCGGCGCCACCGAACTGCGCGACCGGCTCCTCACCGCCGGAGCCCTCGACGTCCGGATCGCCGCCTGCGACGCCGCCGACCGGGACGCCCTGGCCGGGGCCCTCGCCGGGATCCCCGCCGAGCACCCGCTCACGGGCGTCGTCCACGCCGCCGGAGTCGTCGACCCCGGCCTGATCGGCACCCTCACCCCCGAACGCCTCGACACCGTCCTGCGGCCCAAGGCGGACGCCGCCTGGCACCTGCACGAACTCACCGCCGAACTCGACCTGTCGGCCTTCGTGATGTTCTCCTCGGCCGGCGGGCTCGTCCTGCCCGCCGGACAGGGCAACTACGCGGCCGCCAACGTGTTCCTCGACGCCCTGGCCGCCCACCGGCGCACCGCCGGCCTGCCCGCCACCTCCCTCGCGTACGGACTGTGGGCCGTCAACACCGGGCTCGGCGGCGAGCTCACCGACGCCGACGTCGAGAAGATGAACCGGCTGGGGCTGCCCGCCCTGCCCGCCGCCCGCGGCATCGAGCTCTTCGACGAAGCCCTGCGCACCCGCCACGCCCTCCTCGCCCCCCTCCTCGTCGACCCCGCCGCCCTGCACGCCCGCGGCGCCGACGTCCCGCCGCTGCTGCGCGCGGCCGCCGCCACCGCCCGGCCCGCGACCCGGCGCGCCGCGGCGGGCACCGCCCCCGTCGGCGACACCCTCGCCCGCCGCCTCGCCCCCCTCACCGCCGCCGAACGCCGCCGGGCCCTCCTCGACCTGGTCGCCGGCCAGGTCGCGGCCGTCCTCGGCCACGAGTCCGCGGACACCGTCGGCGCCGACAGCGCCTTCAAGGAACTCGGCTTCGACTCCCTGGCCGCCGTGGAACTGCGCAACGCGCTCAACTCCGCGACCGGCCTGCGGCTCCCCGTCACCCTCGTCTTCGACTACCCCACCACCCGAGCCGTCGCCGACTACCTCGACACCGAACTCGGCGGCAGCGGAACCGAACCGGAGGCCGGGCAGCCCGAGACGGCCCCCGTGACCCTCTCGGACGACGAACCCATCGCCATCGTCGGTATCAGCTGCCGCTTCCCCGGCGGGGTCCGCTCCGCCGAAGACCTGTGGGACCTCGTCGCCGAAGGCCGCGACGCCATCGCCGACTTCCCCGCCGACCGCGGCTGGGACACCGACGCCATCTACGACCCCGAGCCGGGCCTGCACGGCAAGACGTACGCCCGCGAAGGCGGATTCCTCTACGACGCCGCCGAGTTCGACCCCGCCTTCTTCGGCATCAGCCCCCGCGAAGCCATCGCCATGGACCCGCAGCAGCGGCTGCTGCTCCAGGCCGCCTGGGAGGCCTTCGAACGCGCCGGCATCGACCCGACGGCCATGCGCGGCAGCCAGACCGGCGTCTACGCCGGCGTGATGTACCACGACTACGGCTCCCGCCTCCAGCACATCCCCGACGACGTCGCCGGCTACCTCGGCAACGGCACCGCCGCCTCCATCCTCACCGGCCGCGTCGCCTACACCCTCGGCCTCGAAGGACCCGCCGTCAGCGTCGACACCGCCTGCTCCTCCTCCCTCGTCGCCCTCCACATGGCCTGCCAGGCACTGCGGCGCGGCGAGGTCGGCATGGCCCTCGCCGGCGGCGTCACCGTCATGTCGACCCCCGAGATCTACGTCGAGTTCGCCCAGCAGCGCGGCCTGTCCGCCGACGGCCGCTGCAAGGCCTTCGCGGGCGGCGCCGACGGCACCGGCTGGGCCGAAGGCGTCGGCCTGCTCCTCATCGAGCGGCTCTCCGACGCGCAGCGCCTCGGCCACGAGGTCCTCGCCGTGATCCGCGGCTCCGCCATCAACCAGGACGGCGCCAGCAACGGACTCACCGCCCCCAACGGCCCCTCCCAGCAGCGGGTCATCCAGCGCGCACTGGCCGCGAGCGGCCTCACCACCGCCGACGTCGACCTCGTCGAGGGCCACGGCACCGGCACCCGGCTCGGCGACCCGATCGAAGCCCAGGCCCTCCTCGCGACCTACGGGCAGGGGCGGCCCGCCGACGACCCGGTGTGGCTCGGCTCCGTCAAGTCCAACATCGGCCACGCCCAGGCGGCGGCCGGCGTCAGCGGAGTCATCAAGTCCGTCATGGCGCTGCGCAACGGCCTCATGCCCAGGACCCTCCATGTGGACGAGCCCTCGCCCGAGGTCGACTGGGAGGCCGGCAGCGTACGCCTGCTCACCGAGGCCAGGCCCTGGCCCCGGCGGGCGGACCGGCCGCGCCGCGCCACCGTCTCCTCCTTCGGCCTCAGCGGCACCAACGCCCACTTGATCGTCGAGGAAGCCCCGCAAGGCGCGGCGGCCGTGCAGCCACGGCCCGAGGCCCGGATCCCGCTGCCACTGCTGCTGTCCGGCTCCGACGCCGGAGCCCCCGCACGCCAGGCCCTGGCCCTGCGCGCCCGCCTGCTCGACGACCCGGCGCTGGACCTCCGCGACATCGCCTACACCCTGGCCACAGGCCGGGCGGCCCTGGAACACCGCGGGGTGGTCCTCGCCGCGGACACGGACAGCGCACTGCACGAGCTGGAGGCCTTCGCCGCCGGCGAGGGCGTGCGGGGCTGCGCGCGGGCCGTCGGAAGGACGGCGTTCCTGTTCACGGGGCAGGGTGCGCAGCGGCTCGGTATGGGCCGGGAGCTGTACAAGTCCTTCCCGGTGTTCGCGGAGGCCTTCGACGCGGTGTGCGCGGAGGTCGACGTACACCTCGGGCGGTCGTTGCGCGAGGTGGTGTGGGGTGAGGACGCGGAGGCGCTGAACGCGACCGCGATCACCCAGCCCGCGCTGTTCGCCTTCGAGGTGGCCCTGTTCCGGCTGGTCGAGGCCTGGGGGGTCACTCCTGATGTGGTCGCCGGGCACTCGATCGGAGAGCTGGCGGCCGCGCATGCCGCCGGGGTGCTGTCCCTTCCGGACGCGGCGCGGCTGGTCGTGGCGCGGGGCCGGCTGATGCAGGCCCTCCCGGTGGGTGGCGCGATGCTCGCGGTCCAGGCCACCGAGGAGGAGATCCTGCCGCTGCTCGCCGACGGCGTGGGCATCGCGGCGGTCAACGGGCCCCGGTCGGTGGTGGTTTCGGGTGTGGAGGCCGCCGTTCTGGCGGTGGGCGAGCACTTCGCCGCCGCCGGTCGGAAGACCAGTCGGCTGGCCGTCTCGCACGCCTTCCACTCGGCGCTCATGGACCCGATGCTCGACGAGTTCCGTTCCGTTGCGGCGGGGTTGACGTTCGGCGAGCCGCGCATCCCCGCCGTCTCCACCGTCACCGCTCAGGCTTCGGCTGACTGGCAGTCCCCGGACTACTGGGTCGGCCAGGTCCGCGAGGCCGTCCGCTTCGCCGACGCCGTGCGCACGCTCGAAGGCCAGGGCGTCACCCGCTTCCTGGAGATCGGCCCCGACGGGATCCTCACCGGCCTCGCCGCCCAGACGCTCGACGACGCCTTGCTCGCCGCGACTGTCCGCAAGGACCGCCCCGAGCCGGAGACCCTCGTCGCCGCCCTCGCTCAGCTGCACACCACAGGGGTCCCCGTCGACTGGGAAGCGTTCTACGCCCCCACTGGCGCCCGCCGCGCGGACCTCCCCACCTATGCGTTCCTGCGCACCCGCTACTGGCTCGACGCCCCCGCAGCCGTCGGCGACGCCGCCGGACTCGGGCAGCTGCCCGCCGGGCACCCGCTGCTCAGCGCCGTGGTCGTCTCCCCGGAAACCGGAGCCCCCGTCCTCACCGGCCGGATCTCCGTCGCCACGCACCCCTGGCTCGCCGACCACGCCGTCCACGGCAGTGTGCTGCTGCCCGGCACCGCATACGTGGAGATGGCGCTCCGGGCCGGCCACGAGGCGGGCTGTGCCCAGCTGGAGGAGCTGACCCAGGAGACCCCGCTGCTGCTGCCGGCCAAGGCCGGGGTCGCCGTACAGGTGGTCGTGGGCGAGGCGGACGGGTCCGGGCGGCGTGACGTCACGGTGTACTCGCGCGCCGAGGACCTGGCCGCCGACGCCCCCTGGACCCGCAACGCCCGCGGTGTCCTCGCCGCGGAGCCCGCTCCCGTCGTCCCGGACCTGGAGGAGTGGCCCCCGGCCGGCGCCCAGCCCGTCGACGTGAGCGGCATGTACGAGGACCTCGCGGGCCTCGGCTACGGGTACGGCCCGGTCTTCCAGGGCCTGACGGCGGCCTGGCGGCGCGGCGACGAGCTCTTCGCCGAGATCAACCTCCCCGAGCACGCCCGCACCGACGCCGCCGCGTTCGCCCTGCACCCCGCCCTGCTCGACGCCGCCCTGCACGCGGAGCGGATCTTCGACGCGGATCACGAAGGCCCCGTCCGGGCCGCCCTGCCCTTCGTGTGGAACGGCGTCACCCTGCACGCCGTCGGCTCCGCCGCCCTTCGCGTACGGCTGACCAAGCCGGGGCCCGACGCCGTCGCCCTGCGGATCACCGCGCCGACGGGCGAGCCGGTGGCCACGGTGGAGTCGCTGGTGGTGCGCGAGGTGTCCGCCGAGCAGCTGGCGGGCGACGGGGACGGCCGGGGAGCCGCCCTGTTCCGCGTCGACTGGCAGGCCCACCCGTCCCCGGCCGCGCCCGTCGCGGCGGACGACCTGGTCGTCATCGGTACCGCACTGCCCGGCTTCCGGTCGGTCTCCTCGCTCGCCGAACTCACCGCGGAGCCCCGGATCCCCGGCACGGTCGTGCTGACCGCACCGGACATCTCCGACGTCTTCGGCACCACCGGCGGCGTGCCCGAGCAGGTCCGCACCTCCGTGGGGCGGCTCCTCGACACCCTCGGCCAGTGGCTCGCCGACGAGCGGTTCGCCGATTCCCGCATGGTGCTCGCCACCCGGAACGCCGTGGACGCGGGCGACGGGAGCGACGAGGGCGACGCGGACGGCGTGGACTGCGTACAGGCCCCGCTGTGGGGCGTGATGCGCGCCGCGCAGGCCGAGAACCCGGGCCGCTTCACCGTCGTCGACCTCGACACGGCCCCCGCCTCGGTGGCGGCCCTGCCCGCCGCCGCGGCCTCGGCCGAGCCGGAGATCGCCGTCCGCCAGGGCGAGGTGCTGGTACCCCGCTACGTCGCCACGAGCGGCGGCGCCGAGACCCTCGCCTGGGACCCGGACGGCACCGTGCTGATCACCGGCGGCACCGGGCTGCTCGGTTCGGTCCTCGCCCGGCACCTGGTCGCCGAGCGGGGAGTACGCCACCTCGTACTCACCAGCCGCCGGGGCGCCGAAGCCCCCGGCGCGAAGGAACTGAGCGCGGAACTGCGCGAGTTGGGTGCGGCCACCGTGCGGATCGTCGCCGTCGACGCGGCCGACCGGTACGCACTCGCCGCGCTGCTGGACGAGATCCCCGCCGAGCACCCGCTGACCGGGGTCGTGCACGCCGCCGGAGTCATGGACAACGCCCTGGTCGGCGCCGTCACCACCGAGCAGGTCGGCAAGGTACTGCGGCCCAAGGTGGACGCCGCCTGGCACCTGCACGAACTTACCCGGGACCTGAACCTGGCGGCGTTCGTGCTGTACTCCTCGGCCGGCGGCCAGATCCTCTCCGCCGGGCAGGCCACCTACGCCGCGGCCAACGTCTTCCTCGACGCCCTGGCCGCCGAGCGCCGCGCCGCCGGGCTCGCCGCCACCTCCCTGGCCTGGGGCCTGTGGGAGGGCACGGTCGGCGAGGGCCCGGAGCTGGGCCAGGCCGACCTGCGCCGGATGGGCCGCTCCGGGGTGCTGGAGCTGTCCTTCGCCGACGGGCTCGCGCTGTTCGACGCGGCCACGGGCCTGGACGAGGCCCTGCTGGCCCCCGTCCGGCTCGACCGCGCCGCGCTGCGCGAGCGGGCCGACGAGATCCCCGCCCTGCTGCGCGCCCTCGCCGGTCCGCCCGCCCGCAAGGGCCCCAAGCCCACCGCCGTCCCGGCCGCGGGCTCCGGCGACACCGGCGGCTCCCTGGTACGGGCCAAGCTCGCCGGTCTGCCCGCCGGACCGGAACAGGCGCGCTACCTGGAGGAGCTCGTACGGGGCCACGCGGCAGCCGTACTCGGCCACGGCGACACCGCCGGCGTGGCGGCCGACCGGGGCTTCACCGAACTCGGCCTGGACTCCCTCGGGGCCATCGAACTGCGCAACCGGCTCCAGAAGGCGACCGGACTCCGGCTGCCCGCCACCCTGATGTTCGACTACCCCAACTCGGCGGCCCTGGCCGGGTTCCTGCTGGAGGAACTGGAGCCCGAGCCGGCCGCCGCCGCGCCCGGAGCACCCCTGGACGAGGACGGCATCAGGCGGGCCCTGCTGTCGATCCCGGCCGCGCGCCTGCGCGAAGCCGGCCTCCTCGACGCACTGCTCGGCCTGGCGCAGAACGCTCCCGCCGAGCCCGGCGAACCGTCGGACGCACAGGGCCCGGCCATCGAGGAGATGGACGTGGACGACCTCGTACGCGCCGCCATGGCCGGCGGCGAACTCAGCTGACCCCGACCTGGATGATGAGGACGAAGTGAGCAGCACATCGGTGGAACAGGTCGTAGCAGCACTGCGCAAATCGCTCACGGACAACGAGCGGCTGCGCGAGGAGAACGCGCGGCTCACCGCAGCCGGCAACGACCCGATCGCGATCGTGGCCATGGCGTGCCGCTACCCCGGAGGGGCCGGCACGCCGGAGGACCTGTGGCGGCTGGTGGCCGAAGGCACCGACGCGGTGTCCGGCTTCCCGGCCGACCGGGGCTGGGACCCCGGCGTCTACGACCCCGAGCCGGGCGTCCCCGGCAAGTCCTACGCACGCGACGGCGCGTTCCTCTACGACGCGGCCGAGTTCGACCCGGCGTTCTTCGGGATCTCCCCGCGCGAGGCGCTGGCCATGGACCCCCAGCAGCGGCTGCTGCTGGAGATCTCCTGGGAGGCCATCGAGCGGGCCGGAGTCGACCCGACCACCCTCAAAGGCAGCCGCACCGGCGTGTACGCCGGCGTGATGTACCACGACTACGCCGACGGCAGCGCGGGCAGCTTCGTCTCCGGCCGCACCGCCTACACGCTGGGCCTGGAGGGCCCGGCGGTCACCGTCGACACCGCGTGCTCCTCCTCGCTGGTCGCCCTGCACATGGCGGCCCAGGCCCTGCGCTCCGGGGAGTGCTCCCTCGCGCTGGCGGGCGGTGTGACGGTCATGTCCACCCCCGACATGCTCGTCTACTTCAGCGAGCAGCGCGGACTCGCCCCCGACGGCCGCTGCAAGCCGTTCGCGGCCGCCGCCGACGGCACCGGCTGGGGCGAGGGCGCCGGCGTACTCCTGCTGGAACGCCTCTCCGACGCCCGCCGCAACGGCCACCCGGTGCTGGCGCTCGTCAGCGGGTCGGCGGTCAACCAGGACGGCGCGTCCAGCGCGATGACCGTGCCCAACGGCCCCGCGCAGCAGCGCGTGATCCGCCAGGCCCTCGCCGACGCCGGGCTGACGGCCGCAGAGGTCGACGCGGTCGAAGCGCACGGTACGGGCACGAAGCTCGGCGACCCGATCGAGGCGCAGGCACTGCTGGCCACGTACGGGAAGAAGCGCCCGGCGGGGCAGCCGCTGTGGCTGGGCTCGGTCAAGTCGAACTTCGGACACACGCAGGCCGCCGCCGGCGTCGCGGGCATCATCAAGATGGTGATGGCGATGCGGGCCGGAGTCCTGCCGCGCACCCTCCACGTGGACGCCCCGTCGGACCAGGTGGACTGGTCGGTGGGGAACGTGGAGCTGCTCACCGAGGCCCGGCCCTGGCAGGCAGAGGGCCGCCCGCGCCGCGCAGGGGTCTCCTCGTTCGGGCTGAGCGGCACGAACGCGCACGTGATCGTCGAGCAGGCGCCGCAGGAACCGGCGGAGGGCGAGACAGCGGGGGCCGAACTGCCGGTGACCCCATGGGTGTTGTCGGCGAAGTCCGCCGGGGCGCTGGCCGGTCAGGCGGAACGCCTCCTGACGGCAGCCGAGGAGGCCGGTCCCGAGGACATCGGGTACTCCCTGGTGACGTCCAGGTCCCTGTTCGAGCACCGTGCGGTGGTGCTCGGTGACTGGGCCGGCGCCCTGTCGGCGCTCGCGGCGGGTGAGGAACACCCGGGCCTGATCGCCGGCCAGGCCCGGAGCGGAGGCCGGACGGCGTTCCTGTTCACGGGTCAGGGTGCGCAGCGGCTGGGGATGGGGCGGGAGTTGTACGCCGCGTTCCCGCTGTTCGCGGCGGCTTTCGACGCGGTGTGCGCGGAGGTCGACGTACACCTCGGGCGGTCGTTGCGCGAGGTGGTGTGGGGTGAGGATGCGGAGGCGCTGAACGCGACCGCGATCACGCAGCCCGCGCTGTTCGCGCTGGAAGTCGCCCTGTACCGGCTTGTTGAGGCGTGGGGCGTCCGGCCGGATGTGGTGGCGGGGCATTCGATCGGTGAGCTGGCCGCCGCGCATGTGGCCGGGGTGCTGTCGCTGGCGGATGCGGCCGGGTTGGTGGTGGCGCGTGGTCGGTTGATGCAGGCGCTGCCGGCCGGGGGCGCGATGCTCGCCGTACAGGCCACGGAGGAGGAGGTCCTGCCGCTGCTGACCGACGAGGTGGGCATCGCGGCGGTCAACGGGCCCCGGTCGGTGGTCGTTTCCGGTGTGGAGGCCGCCGTCCTGGCGGTGGGCGAGCACTTCGCCGCCGCCGGCCGGAAGACGAGCCGGCTCGCCGTCTCGCACGCCTTCCACTCGGCGCTCATGGACCCGATGCTCGACGAATTCCGGGCCTTGGCCGCCGGGTTGACGTTCAACGAGCCGTCCGTATCCGTGGTGTCGACCGTGACGGGTGAGGTTTCGGCGGGCTGGCAGTCGCCGGAGTACTGGGTCGGCCAGGTCCGGGAGGCCGTCCGGTTCGCCGATGCGGTGCGCACGCTGGAGCGGCAGGGCGTGACCCGCTTCCTGGAGATCGGCCCGGACGGCATCCTCACCGGCCTCGCCGCACAGACCCTCGACGACGCCGTGCTCGCCGCGACGGTGCGCAGGAACCGCCCCGAGGCGGAGACCCTGGTCGCCGCCCTCGCCCGGCTCCACGTGTCCGGCGTGGCCGTCGACTGGGAGGCCTTCTACGCACCCACCGGCGCCCGCCGCGTCGACCTCCCCACCTACTCCTTCCAGCGCACCCGCTTCTGGATCGACGCGGTCAAGCCGGGGAGCACCACCCACGCGCACCCCCTCCTCGGTTCCGTCGTCGCTCTGGCCGACTCCGGCGGCGCCGTGCTCACCGGGCGGCTCGCCGTCACCGCGCAGCCCTGGCTCGCCGACCACGTCGTACGGGACGCGATCCTGTTCCCCGGCGCCGGGTTCGTGGAACTGGCCGTCCGTGCGGGCGACCACACCGGGTGTGACGTACTGGAGGAGCTCGCGCTCCACGCACCGCTCCTCCTCCCCGAAGGCGGCGCAGCCGCCGTGCAGGTCGTGGTCGGTGCCGCCGACGAGTCGGGCCGGCGGAGCGTCGGGGTGTACGCGCGGGACGAGAGCCTCGGCGACCCGGACTGGACCCTGCACGCGGAAGGCGTGCTCGCCGAGGGCGCGGACGGCCCCGGTTTCGACCTGACCGCGTGGCCCCCGCCGGGCGCGGTCCCGATGCCCCTCGACGGCGCGTACGAGACCCTGCGCGAGCACGGCCTCGCGTACGGGCCGGCCTTCCAGGGGCTGACGGCCGCCTGGCGGCTCGACGGGGAGGTCTACGCCGAGGTCGCGCTGGACCAGGACGTGCGGGCGGACGCCTACGGGCTGCATCCGGCGCTGCTGGACGCCTCGATGCACGCCGCGCTCGTGGACGGCGCCGAGGGGCACGACGGCGGCACCGTGCTGCCGTTCGTGTGGCAGGACGTACGGCTGTTCGCGGTCGGCACCGAAGCCGCCCGCGTGCGGATCTCCCGGCCGACCCCGCAGAGCATCGCCCTGGAGATCGCGGACGCCGGCGGCGCCCCGGTCGCCTCGGTCGGCGGTGTCGTCGGCCGCGCACTGGAGGAATCCGGGACGGTCGCCGCAGCCGCCGATCCGCTCTACCGGGTCGTCTGGCAGCCCGCCGACCACTCCGCCCAGCCGGGGGAGTGGCTGCGCTGGGAGGACGTGCCGGCCGAGGGTCCGGTGGACGGCACGGTCGTCCTTGACTGCGTGGCGGGCGACGAGGACGTGCCGTCCGCGGTGCACGCCGTGGCCGAACGGGTCCTGGACGTGCTGCAGCAGTGGCTCGCGGACCAGCGGTTCGCCGCCGCCTCCCTCGTGGTCCTCACGCGCGGTGCCGTCTCGGTGGACGACGGGGATCCGGTCGACGTACGGCAGGCCCCGGTGTGGGGTCTGGTGCGCGCGGCGCAGGCGGAGAACCCCGGCCGCTTCGTGCTCCTCGACACGGACGGTTCCGAGGACCTGGGACTCGTACGGGCCGGGGACGAGCCGGAGTCGGCGGTCCGCGAGGGCCGGACGCTGGCCCCGAGGCTGGCCCGGATCAGCGCCCCCGCCGCCGGTCCCGAGGAAGTGTGGGACCCGTCCGGGACGGTGCTGATCACGGGCGGTACGGGGGGTCTGGGCGCGCTCGTGGCCCGCCACCTCGTCGCCGAACACGGCGTACGGCACCTGCTGCTCGTGGGCCGGCGCGGCGCGGAGGCGCCCGGTGCGGCGGAACTCCGGGCGGAGCTGGCGGAGTTGGGGGCGGCCGTCGCTTTCGCCGCGTGTGATGTGGCCGACCGTGACGCCCTGGCCGCGCTGCTGGCCGGAGTGGACCCGGCGCGCCCGCTGCGCGGGATCGTCCACGCGGCGGGCGTGCTCGACGACGCGGTGGTCACCTCGCTGACGCCCGAGCGGCTGCGCGGCGTCCTCGCGCCCAAGGCGGACGCCGCCTGGCACCTCCATGAGCTGACCCGGGACCTCGGCCTCACCGCCTTCGTCCTCTTCTCCTCCGTCGCCGGCACCCTCGGCTCCACGGGCCAGGCCAACTACGCCGCCGCGAACGCCTTCCTCGACGCCCTCGCCGCCCACCGCCGGGCAGCCGGACTGCCGGCCGCGTCCCTCGCCTTCGGCCTGTGGGACACCGCCGGCGGCATGGGCACCCGGCTCGGCGCGGCCGAACTGGAGCGGATGCGGCAGGCCGGCACCCCCGCCGTCCCCGCCGACCGCGGGCTCGCGCTCTTCGACGCCGCGCTCCGCTCGGGCGCGGCGGCCACCGTCCCCGTGCGCCTGGACCTCGCGGTGCTCCGCACACATGCCGACGAAACCCCCGCCCTGCTGCGCGGTCTCGTCCGGACCCCCGGTCGCCGCACGGCCCGTACCGGCTCCCCGGCCCTGCGCACCAGGCTCGCCGGCCTGACCGGCGCCGACCGGGCCGGCGCCGTCCTCGACCTGGTCCGTACGAAGATCGCGGCGGTCCTCGGGCACGCCTCGGGCGAGGCCGTCGAACCCCGGCGCGCCTTCGACGAGTTGGGCTTCGACTCGCTCACCGCCGTCGAACTGCGCAACCGGCTCGACGCGGACACCGGACTGCGCCTCCCCGCCACCCTGATCTTCGACTACCCGACGGCCGAGGCAGTCGCCGGGTACGTCCTGGAACTCCTCGACGGCACCCCGGACCCGGCCCCCGAAGCGGCATCGGCCGCCGCCGTCCGGGCGGGCGGCGAGGACCCGATCGTGATCGTGGGCATGGCCTGCCGCTACCCGGGCGGGGTGACCTCCCCCGACGGCCTGTGGCGGCTGGTCGCCGACGGGGTCGACGCGATCGCCCCGCTGCCCGACGACCGGGGCTGGGACCCGGGCGTCTACGACCCGGAACCCGGCGTGCCCGGCAAGTCCTACGCCCGGGACGGGGGCTTCCTGTACGACGCGGCCGAGTTCGACCCGGCGTTCTTCGGGATCTCCCCGCGCGAGGCGCTGACCATGGACCCCCAGCAGCGGCTGCTGCTGGAGATCTCCTGGGAGGCCATCGAGCGGGCCGGAGTCGACCCGGAAGCGCTCAAGGGCAGCCGGACGGGCGTGTACACGGGCGTGATGTACCACGACTACGCGGGCGGCACGGCCGGGAGCCTGGTCTCCGGCCGGGTCGCGTACACGCTGGGCCTGGAGGGCCCGGCGGTCACCGTCGACACCGCGTGCTCCTCCTCGCTGGTCGCCCTGCACATGGCGGCCCAGGCCCTGCGCTCCGGGGAGTGCTCCCTCGCGCTGGCGGGCGGTGTGACGGTCATGTCCACCCCCGACATGCTCGTCTACTTCAGCGAGCAGCGCGGACTGTCCCCGGACGGCCGTTGCAAGTCCTTCGGCGCGGGCGCGGACGGCACCGGCTGGGGCGAGGGCGCGGGCGTGCTCCTGCTGGAGCGGCTCTCCGACGCCCGTCGCAACGGCCACCCCGTACTGGCCGTGGTCCGCGGGTCGGCCCTCAACCAGGACGGTGCCAGCAACGGCCTCACCGCCCCGAACGGGCCCGCGCAGCAGCGGGTGATCCGCCAGGCCCTCGCCGACGCGGGCCTCACTGCCGCAGAGGTCGACGCGGTCGAAGCGCACGGTACGGGCACGAAGCTCGGCGACCCGATCGAGGCGCAGGCCCTGCTGGCCACGTACGGCCAGGGCAGGGCCGAGGGGCAGCCGCTGTGGCTGGGCTCGGTCAAGTCGAACTTCGGACACACGCAGGCCGCCGCGGGCGTCGCCGGCATCATCAAGATGGTGATGGCGATGCGCCACGGCGTGCTGCCGCCCTCCCTGCACGCGGAGGAGCGCTCGGACCAGATCGACTGGTCGGCCGGTGACGTGGAACTGCTCACCAAGGCCAGGGAATGGGACGGCGCCGACCGGCCGCGCCGGGCGGGCATCTCCTCCTTCGGGCTGAGCGGCACCAACGCCCACGTCATCGTCGAGCAGGCCCCGGAGGAGCCGGCGGCCGACGGGGCGGCGAGGGCCGAACTGCCCGTGACCCCTTGGGTGTTGTCGGCGAAGTCCGCCGAGGCTTTGGCCGAGCAGGCGGAACGCCTCCTGGCCGTGGCCGGGGTCACGGAGCACGCCCCCGGGGACATCGGGTACAGCCTGGCCACGTCGCGCGGTGTCATGGAGCACCGGGCGGTGGTGGTGGGCGACCGGAAGACCGGCCTCGCCGCACTGGCCGGGGGAGAAGCGCATCCGGGCGTGGTGCGGGGCGTCGCGGGCAAGGGGTCCACGGCGTTCCTGTTCACGGGGCAGGGTGCGCAGCGCCTCGGTATGGGACGTGAGTTGTACGGGGCCTTCCCGGTCTTCGCGGAGGCCTTCGACGCGGTGTGCGCGGAGGTCGACGTACACCTCGGGCGGTCGTTGCGCGAGGTGGTGTGGGGTGAGGACGCGGAGGCGCTGAACGCGACCGCGATCACCCAGCCCGCACTGTTCGCCTTCGAAGTGGCCCTCCACCGGCTGGTCGAGGCCTGGGGCGTGCGGCCGGACGTGGTGGTCGGGCACTCGATCGGCGAGCTGGCCGCCGCACACGTGGCCGGAGTCCTTTCCCTCACGGACGCGGCCAGGCTCGTCGTGGCCCGCGGCCGGCTGATGCAGGCGCTCCCGGCCGGCGGCGCGATGCTCGCCGTACAGGCCACCGAGGACGAAGTCCTGCCGCTGCTCGCCGACGCGGTGGGCGTCGCCGCCGTCAACGGACCCAGGTCCGTGGTCGTCTCGGGCGTGGAGGCCGACGTCCTGGCCGTGGGCGAGCACTTCACGGCCCTCGGCCGGAAGACCAGCAGGCTCTCCGTCTCGCACGCCTTCCACTCGGCCCTCATGGACCCGATGCTCGACGAGTTCCGGGCCGTCGCGCAGCAGCTCTCGTACGCCGAACCCGCCGTGGGCTTCGTCTCGACGGTGACCGGCCGCCCGGGCGCGGACTGGCAGTCGCCGGAGTACTGGGTCGGCCAGGTCCGCGAGGCCGTCCGCTTCGCCGACGCCGTCGACGCGCTGGCGCAGATGGGGGTGACCCGCTTCCTGGAGATCGGCCCCGACGGGATCCTCACCGGCCTCGCCGCCCAGACGCTGGACGACGCCGTGGTCGACGCGACCGTCCGCAAGGACCGCCCCGAACCGGAGACCCTGGTCACCGCGCTCGCGCACCTCCACGTCTCCGGCGCGCGCGTCGACTGGCAGGCCTGCTACCCGGCCACCGGAGCCCGGCTCGTCGAACTCCCCACCTATCCCTTCCAGCGTTCCCGCTACTGGATGACCGCGCCCGCCACCGGCGGTGGCACCGCCGACTCCGGGCAGATCGCCCTCGACCACCCCGTGCTCCGCGCGGCCGTCGTCCTTCCCGACGACGCGGGAACCGTCCTCACCGGCCGGCTGACCGCCGGCACGCACGGCTGGATCACCGACCACGACGTTCTCGGGAGCATCCTGCTCCCGGGCACGGGCTTCGTCGAGCTGGCGATCCAGGCCGGCGAGCGGCTCGGCTGCGGGCTCCTGGAGGAGCTCACCCTGCAGTCCCCGCTGATCCTCCCGGCGCGCGGCGGGACCGCCGTCCAGGTCGCGGTCGGGGCGGCGGACGACACCGGACGCCGGACCGTGACCATCCACTCCCGCGCCGACGAGCAGCCGGACCTGCCGTGGACCCGCCACGCCGAGGGCGTACTGTGCCCGGCGGCCGGACCGGACGCGGCGGAAGGGCTGACGGACTGGCCGCCGACCGGGGCCGAGGAACTGGCCGTCACCGACGCCTACCCCGACCTCGCGGCCGCCGGCTACCACTACGGGCCCGTGTTCCAGGGCCTCACGGCGGCCTGGCGGCGCGGCGACGCGCTCTACGCCGAGGTCCGCCTGCCGGAAGGGGCTCACGAGGACGCGGCCCGCTTCGGCCTGCACCCCGCCCTCCTCGACGCCGCGATGCACGTCGGACTGCTCGACATCCCGGGCCGCGAGGGCGGCGGGCAGACCCTGCTGCCCTTCGCGTGGAACGGAGTGGCACTGCACGCACCCGGGGCCCGGGCCCTGCGCGTACGGATCACCCCGGTGGCGCAGCAGGACGGGCTCTCGCTGACGGTCGCCGACGAACACGGCAACCCCGTGCTGTCGGTGGAGTCCCTGCTCTCCCGGCCCGTGTCGGCGCAGCAGCTCGGCACGGGAGCGGGCGACGCCCTGCTCCGCGTGGGCTGGCAGTCCGTCCCGGGGACCGGCCAGGCCGCCGACGCGCCCGCGAACGTCGTCTTCGACTGCGTCGGCGTGCCGCGGACCGACGACGTACTCGCCGACGTGCGCACGACCGTGCGGTCGGCCCTGGAGGCGGTGCAGGACTGGCTGTCCGTGGAGCGGCCGGAGGGTGCGCTGCTGGCGGTGGTCACGCGTGGTGCGGTGGCTGTCGTGGACGGTGAGCCGGTGGACGTGCGACAGGCCCCGGTGTGGGGTCTGGTGCGGGCGGCGCAGGCGGAGAACCCGGGCCGCTTCGTGCTCGTCGACACAGACGGCTCGATGCCCCTGATGAAGCTACTGGCCATGGGCGAGCCCGAGTTGGCGGTGCGCGCCGGAGAGGTGTCGGTGCCGCGGCTGGCCCCGGCATCCGTCGACGAAGGCGCGGAGCCGGTCTGGGACGCGGCGGGTACCGTGCTGGTCACGGGTGGTACGGGCGGTCTGGGCGCGCTGGTGGCCCGCCACCTGGTCGCCGAGCACGGCGTACGCCACCTGCTGCTCCTCGGGCGGCGTGGTGCGGAAGCACCCGGCGTTACCGAACTCCGGGCCGATCTCGGGGAGTTGGGTGCTTCGGTCGTGGTCGAGGCGTGTGACGTGGCGGACCGGGAGGCCCTGGCGGCCGTCCTCGCGGGCATCGACCCGGCCCACCCGCTGTCGGGTGTGGTCCATGTGGCGGGTGTCGCCGACAACGGTGTGATCGGTGCGCTGACCGCCGAGCGGATGGACGCGGTGTTGCGTCCGAAGGCGGACGCGGCGTGGCATCTGCACGAGCTGACCGCTGGAATGGACCTGTCGGCGTTCGTGATGTTCTCCTCGGCCGGCGGTCTGGTGCTGGCGGCGGGGCAGGGCAATTACGCGGCCGCGAACGTGTTCCTGGACGCGCTCGCCGCCCACCGGCATGCCGAAGGACTCCCGGCCACCTCCATGGCCTTCGGCCTCTGGGCCGTCGACACCGGAATGGCTTCCCACCTCACCGACGCCGACCTGGAGCGCATGCGCCGAGCGGGCACCCCCGCCCTCTCCCAGGCCGAGGCGCTCGCCCTGTTCGACTCCGCGCTCGCCTCGGGACTGGCGGTCACCGTGCCGCTGCGGGTGGACGCGGGCGCGCTGCGCACCCGTACCGACGAACTGCCCGCCCTGCTACGGGCGATGGCCCCGGCGCCGGCGCGCAAGCGGGTCACCGCGCCGAAGGGCGCCTCGCTCGCCGAGCGGATCGCCGGCCGGGACGAGGAGGAGCGGACCCGGATCATCGTGGACGTCGTACGGGCCCACGCGGCGGCCGTCCTCGGCCACGCGTCCGGCGACGCGATCGAACCGGACCGCGCGTTCGGGGAGCTGGGCTTCGACTCGCTCGGCTCGGTCGAGCTGCGCAACCAGCTCACGGCGGCCAGCGGACTACGGCTCCCGGCCACGCTGATCTTCGACTACCCGAGCGCGGCGGACGTCGCCGCGTACATCGCCGCACGGCTCGTCCCGGCCGCGCCCGTATCCGGCGCGGAGTCCGGCCTGAAGAAGCTGGAGGCCCTGCTGACGGCCGAAGCCCCGCCGGCCGGCCCCGAGCGCACACGACTGGCCGAGCGGCTGCGGGAGCTGGCCGGCCGGCTCGACGGACCACAGATCGACGACCAGGGGTACGCCACGCCGGAGATCCCGGAACCTGGCCAGGACCTCGACGAGGTCACCGCGGACGAGCTGTTCGACATCCTCGACAACGAGCTCGGCTCCTCCCCGACCCCCTGACCGGCCGCACCGCCTGACCAGGCGCATCGGCCACCCGGCCGGGGTGCGTGACGCTGAACCACAGCCGTCACGCACCCCGGCCTTCCGCATGTTTTCCCCCTCCCGGCCGGTGCCCGCGGCAGGGGTGGGCTAAGGGTAGGCCGCCCCTCGGCGCCCTCAGTAGCGTTCAAATCCGATCAACGTTGGACGTCCCGCGAGTGAGTCGCCACGGATCGTCGACCAGAGGGAGTAGGTCTCGGTGAGCAACGAGGAGCGACTTCTCGAATACCTGAAGCGGGCCACGACCGACCTGCGCGAGGCCCGCCGCCGGCTCGCGGAGGCCGAACGGCGCGCCGGCACCGCCTCCGGCCGTCCCGGACACCACGACGACCCGATCGCGATCGTCGGCATGGGCTGCCGCTACCCGGGCGGGGTCACCACCCCCGAGGAGCTGTGGCAGCTCGTCGCGGACGGCGTCGACGCCATCGGCGGCTTCCCGGCCGACCGCGGCTGGGACCCGGAGGTCTACGACCCGGAGCCGGGCACGCCCGGCCGCACCTACGCCAGAGAAGGCGGATTCCTCTACGACGCCGCCGACTTCGACCCCGTCTTCTTCGGGATCAGCCCCAACGAAGCCCTCATGACGGACCCGCAGCAGCGGCTGCTGCTGGAGGTGTCCTGGGAGGCCATCGAACGCGCCGGCATCGACCCGACGACCCTCAAGGGCACCTCGGCCGGAGTGTTCGCCGGGGTCATGTACCACGACTACGCCCTCGGCCGGGAACCCGGGAGCACGACCGCGGGCAGCGTGGTCTCCGGCCGCGTCGCCTACACCCTCGGCCTCGAAGGCCCGGCGGTGAGCGTCGACACGGCCTGCTCGTCCTCCCTCGTGGCCCTCCACCTGGCCGCCCGGTCCCTGCGCTCGGGAGAATGCGACCTGGCCCTGGCCGGCGGCGTGACCGTCATGTCGACCCCGGACATGTTCGTCTACTTCAGCACCCAGCAGGGCCTCGCCTCCGACGGCCGCTCGAAGTCCTTCTCCGCGTCCGCCGACGGCGTCGCCTGCTCGGAAGGCGCCGGAGTGCTCCTCCTGGAGCGGCTCTCCGACGCCCGGCGGGGCGGCCACCCGGTCCTCGCCGTGCTCCGCGGGTCCGCCCTCAACCAGGACGGCGCCAGCAACGGCCTCACGGCCCCGAACGGCCCCGCACAGCAGAAGGTCATCCGCCGGGCCCTGGCGGACGCCGGTCTGTCGGCGGCCGAGGTCGACGCCGTCGAGGCGCACGGCACCGGCACGACGCTCGGCGACCCCATCGAAGCGCAGGCGCTGCTGGAGACGTACGGGCAGGACCGGCCCGAGGACCGGCCCCTGTGGCTCGGGTCGATCAAGTCCAACATGGGCCACAGCCAGGCCGCCGCGGGCGTCGCGGGCATCATCAAGATGGTCATGGCGATGCGCCACGGCATCCTGCCGAAGTCCCTGTACGCGGACACCCCTTCCGACCAGGTCGACTGGTCCGAAGGCAACGTGGAACTCCTCGCCGAGGCGCGCCCGTGGGAGCGCACCGGTGCGGTACGACGGGCCGGCGTGTCCTCCTTCGGGATCAGTGGGACGAACGCCCACGTGATCCTCGAGGAGGCGCCGGCCGAAGCGGGGGAGACGGCCGTGCGGGCCGAACTCCCCGTGCTCCCCTGGGTGGTGTCGGCCAAGACCGAGCAGTCCCTCGGCGCTCAGGCCGCCCGCCTTCGGGAACGGGTCACGGGAGGGCCCGAGACCGGTGCGGCGGACATCGGGCTCTCCCTGGCCACATCACGCTCCGCCTTCGCCCACCGGGCGGTGGTCCTGGCCGACCCCGAGAACGGACTCGCCGCGCTCGCCGAGGGCGAGTACCACCCCGGGGTGGTGACGGGCCGCATCCGCCGCGGCGGAAAGACCGCGTTCCTGTTCACGGGGCAGGGCGCGCAGCGGCTCGGCATGGGCCGGGAGCTGTACGAGGCCTTCCCCGTCTTCACCGAGGCCTTCGACGCGGTGTGCGCGGAAATCGACCCGCACCTCGGCACCTCCCTGCGCGACCTGGTCTGGGGCGAGGACGCGGAGGCACTGAACGCGACCGCGATCACCCAGCCCGCCCTGTTCGCACTCGAAGTCTCCCTCTACCGCCTCGTCGAGGCCTGGGGCGTCAAGCCAGACGCGGTCGCCGGCCACTCCATCGGCGAACTGGCCGCCGCGCACGTCGCGGGAGTCCTCTCCCTGGCCGACGCGGCGCGGCTGGTCGTGGCCCGCGGCCGGCTGATGCAGGCGCTTCCACCCGGCGGCGCGATGCTCGCGATCCAGGCCGCCGAGGAAGAGGTCCTCCCACTGCTCGCCGACGAGGTGGGCATCGCGGCGATCAACGGGCCGGACTCCCTGGTCGTCTCGGGCATCGAGCGCGCCGTCCTGGCAGTCGGCGAACACTTCGCCGCCACCGGCCGGAAGACCAGCCGACTCGCCGTCTCGCACGCCTTCCACTCCTCCCTCATGGACCCGATGCTCGACGAATTCCGTTCAGTGACCCGGCAGTTGACCTACACCGAACCGAAGACCGGCTTCGTCTCGACCGTGACGGGCGGCTCCGACGCGGACTGGCGTTCCCCCGACTACTGGGTGAACCAGGTCCGGGAAGCCGTCCGCTTCACGGACGCCGTCGAAGCGCTCGAGCGGCAGGGCGTCACCCGCTTCCTGGAGATCGGCCCGGACGGCATCCTCACCGGCCTCGCCACGCAGAGCCTCGACTCCGACGAGGCCGTCCTCGTACCCGCCCTGCGCAGGAACCGGCCCGAACCCGAAGCCCTGGTCGCAGCGCTCGCCCACCTCTACGTGGACGGCGTACGCGTCGACTGGCCGGCCCTCTACGCCAACTCGGGCGCCCGGGTCACCGACCTCCCCACCTACGCCTTCCAGCGCACCCGCTACTGGGTGGACGCCGCCGGCTCCGGGCCCGTCGGCCCGCCAGCCGTCCATGACGTGCCCTCCGCCGAGGAGTCCCGCGAAGCCGCGGCCGCCCTGCGGGCCAAGCTCGACGGGGCCGGGGCGGCCGAAACCGGCAGGCTGCTGCTGGCGCTGGTACGCACGCACGTCGCGGCCGTCCTCGGCCACACCTCCAGCGCCGCCGTCGAAACGGACCTCGCCTTCCGCGACATGGGCTTCGACTCCCTCGCCGCCGTGGAACTGCGCAGGCGCCTCACCGCCGCCAGCGGGTGCGACCTGCCCGCCACGCTGATCTTCGACTATCCGACCCCGCGGGCCGCGGCCGCCTTCCTCGGCGAGCGGCTGGCGGCCGAGCGCACGGGCAGTGACCCGGCCGCGGCGGCGCTGGCCGAACTCGACCGCATCGAGGCCGTACTCGCAGGGTTCCCCGCCTCCGGCGGTGACACCGGGCAGATCGGCGCTCGCGCGGACGCGATCACCGCCCGGCTGGAGACCGTCGTACGCCGCTGGCGCGACACCCACGGCGGCACGGCCGACGACGGCCCCGACTTCGAAACGGTCACCGACGAGGAGCTGTTCGACGTGCTCGACAGCGAATTCGGCAACTCCTAGATTGGTTGAGGTTCGATGAGCAACGACGAGAAGCTCCGGGACTATCTCAAGCGCGCCACCACCGAACTCCAGCGCACCCGGCGCCAGTTGCGCGAAGCCGAGGAGCGCGGCAGCGAGCCGGTCGCGATCGTGGCGATGGGGTGCCGTTTCCCCGGCGGCATCACCTCGCCCGAGGAGCTCTGGCAGCTGGTGGACGCCGGCCGGGACGCCGTCTCGATCTTCCCCGACGGCCGCGGCTGGGACACGGAAGCCCTGTACGACCCGGAGCCGGGCACGCCCGGCAAGACGTACTGCCGCGAGGGCGGCTTCCTGCACGACGCGGGCCGCTTCGACGCCGACTTCTTCAAGATCAGCCCGCGTGAGGCCCGGGACACCGACCCGCAGCAGCGGCTGATGCTGGAGGTGTCCTGGGAGACGATCGAGCGCGCCGGGATCGATCCCACCTCCCTGAAGGGCAGCCGCACCGGGGTGTTCGCCGGCGTGGTCTACCACGACTACCCGGGCGGCGGCGGTACCGGCGGCCTGGCCAGCGTCGCCTCCGGGCGCGTGGCGTACTCCCTCGGCCTGGAGGGCCCCGCGGTCACCGTGGACACGGCCTGCTCCTCCTCCCTCGTCGCCCTCCACCTCGCCGTCCAGTCGGTACGCAGCGGCGAGTGCACGCTCGCCCTCGCCGGCGGCGTCACCATCATGGCCAGCCCCGACTCCTTCGTCGGCTTCAGCCAGGACCGCGGCCTCGCCCCCGACGGACGCTGCAAGTCCTTCGCCGCCGCCGCAGACGGCACCACCTGGTCCGAGGGCGTGGGCATGGTCCTCGTCGAGCGGCTCTCCGACGCCCGCCGCCTCGGCCACCCCGTCCTCGCCGTCGTCCGAGGCTCGGCGATGAACTCCGACGGCGCGTCCAACGGCCTGACCGCACCCAACGGCCCCTCCCAGCAGCGGGTCATCCAGCAGGCGCTGGCCTCCGGGCAGCTGACCCCCGCCGATGTCGACGCCGTCGAGGCACACGGCACCGGCACCACCCTCGGCGACCCCATCGAGGCGCAGGCCCTCATCGCCGCGTACGGCCGCGACCGGCCCGCCGACCAACCCCTCTGGCTGGGCTCGTTCAAGTCGAACATCGGCCACGCCCAGGCCGCGGCCGGAGTAGGCGGGGTGATCAAGATGGTGCAGGCCATACGGGCCGGGGTGCTGCCGCGCACCCTGCACGTGGACGAGCCGAGCCACAACGTCGACTGGAGCGCGGGCACCGTACGCCTCCTGACCGAACCGATCCCCTGGCCGGACCGCGGCCGCGCCAAGCGCGCCGGAATCTCCTCGTTCGGCCTGAGCGGCACGAACGCCCACGTGATCATCGAAGAACCCGAGGCTGCCGCCCACCCCAGCCGGGGTCGGGTGTGCGCCGGGGCGCCCCCGCAGGGCTCCGAACTGGGCCTCCCTCTCCCCTCCGACCCCTGGAAACGTTCGGAGCCCGAGGAGGTGCCCCGGCGCGCGCCCGGCCCCGGCGGCACCACCGAGCCCGCCGCAGGCGCCCCCGCCACCGCCGAGCCGGCCGCAGGCCACACCGCCGGCCCCCGCTTCGTCCCCGTACTGCTCTCCGCCCGCCGCCCCGAGGCGCTCGCCGCGCAGGCCGCCCGCCTCGCCGACCACGTGGAGGCCCACCCCGGCGACGCACTCGCCGACACCGGCTGGTCCCTCGCCACCACCCGCGCCGCCCTGGAGCACCGCGCCGCGGTCGTCGCCGACGGCCGCGCCGAAGGCACGGCCGAACTCGTCCGCGCCCTCCGCGCCCTCGCCGCCGACCCCGCCCCGCCCGCCGCAGGCGCCGGCGCGGACGCGCTGTGCGCCGTACTCTTCACCGGCCAGGGCGCCCAGCGCCTCGGCATGGGCCGCGAGCTGTACGCCGCGCACCCCGCGTTCGCCGAGGCCTTCGACGCCGCCTGCGCGGAGCTCGACCCGCACCTCGACGGCCCGCTGCGCGACACCATGTGGGGCGAGGACGGCGCGCTGCTCGACGACACCGGCCGCGCCCAGCCCGCCCTGTTCGCCTGCGAAGTGGCCCTGTACCGGCTCGTCGAGTCCTGGGGGATCCACCCCGACTTCCTCGCCGGGCACTCCGTCGGCGAGCTGGCCGCCGCCCACGTCGCCGGCGTGCTCACGCTCGCCGACGCCGCCCGCCTGGTCGCCGCCCGCGGCCGGCTGATGCGGGCCCTCCCGCAGGGCGGCGCGATGGTCGCCGTCGAGGCCGCAGAGGACGAGGTGCAGCCCCTGCTCACCCCGGCCACCGGCATCGCCGCGCTCAACGGCCCCCGCGCCGTGGTCGTTTCCGGGGAAGAAGCCGAAGCCCTCGCCATCGCCGCGCACTTCACCGCACTCGGCCGCAGGACCAAGCGGCTCGCCGTGTCGCACGCCTTCCACTCGCCGCTGATGGAGCCGATGCTCGACGAGTTCCGTACCGTCGCCGAGAGCATCGCCTACGGGACCGCCCGCACCCCGATCGTCTCCACGGTCACCGGTGAGCTCGCGGGCGACGACGAACTGTCCTGCGCCGACTACTGGGTGCGCCACGTCCGCGCGAGCGTCCGCTTCAGCGACGCGGTCCGGCTGCTCGCGGCCAAGGGCGTCGCCACCTTTCTGGAACTCGGCCCCGACGCGGCCCTCACCCCGCTCGGCCCCGACTGCCTCACCGGTCCGGAGGCGGACGACGCCGCGGACCGGCCGGTGTTCACCGCCGTCCTGCGCCGCGGCCGCGGCGAGGAGCGTGAGATCGCCACGGCCGTCGCCCTGGCCCACACCCGGGGCGTCCACGTCGACTGGAACGCGTACTTCACGGCGGCCGGCCACGCTCCCCACCGGGTGGACCTGCCCACGTACGCCTTCCAGCACCGCACCTACTGGGCCGACCAGCCCGACGCGCACGCGGCCGCCACCCCGACCGACTCCGCCGCCGCCGACCCCGGCGAGGCCCAGTTCTGGGAGGCCGTGGAGCGCGAGGACACGGCCGGGCTCGCCGAGCGGCTCGGCATCGACCCCGCCGCACTCGCCCCCGTCCTGCCCGCGCTCACCACCTGGCGGACGGGCCGCCGCGAGGCCGCCGCCGTGGACGCGCTGCGCTACCGGATCTCCTGGACGCCCATCGCCCCCGCACCGGCCGCCCCCGCCCCGCTCGCCGGGGACTGGCTCGTGCCGCACACCGCCGCGCACCGGCCCCTCGCTCAGGCCCTCGCGGCCGCGCTGACCGCCCGCGGCGCCACCCCCGTCCTCGTGGAGGCCGGCGGCGCGGACGGCCCCGTACTCCCCGGCACCCCCACAGCCCCCGCCGGGGTACTGAGCCTGCTCGCCCTGGACGACACCCCGCACCCCGAGCACCCCGCGCTCTCCCGGGGCCTCGCGGACACCGTCGCCCTGCTCCAGGAGACCGCCGCCCGGCAGTGGACCGCCCCCGTGTGGTGCCTCACCCGGGGCGCCGTCGCCACCGACGACGCCGACGCGGCGGCCCGGCCCGTGCACCCCGAGCAGGCCGCCGTCTGGGGTCTGGGCGCGGCCCTCGCCCTGGAGGCCCCCGGCACCTGGGGCGGGCTCGTCGACCTCCCGGCCGGGACCGACCCCGGCGAGGCGCTCGCGCAACGGCTCTGCGACGTCCTCGCCGGGACCACCGGCGAGGACCAGGTCGCCCTCCGCCCCGAAGGCGCCTACGCCCGCCGCATGGTCCGCCCCGCGCAGCCCGACCCGGTCGGGCCCTGGCAGCCCCGCGGCACCGTCCTCGTCACCGGAGGCACCGGCGGACTCGGCGCCCACGTCGCCCGGATGCTCGCCGCCGACGGCGCCGAGCACCTCGTCCTCGTCGGCCGGCGCGGCCCGGACGCCCCCGGGGCGGCCGAACTCGCCGCCGAACTCGCCGAGTCGGGCGTACGGGTCTCCCTGGAGGCCTGCGACATCGCCGACCGGGAAGCCGTACGCTCCCTCCTCGCCGGCCTGCCCGACCTGACGGCCGTCATCCACGCGGCCGGCGTGCCGCAGCGCATCGCCCCGCTCGGCGAGCTGGGCCTCGCCGAGCTCGCCGAAGTGGCCGGGGCCAAGGTGCTCGGCGCCCGCCACCTCGACGAACTCCTCGCCGACAACCCGCTCGACGCCTTGGTGCTCTTCTCCTCGGGAGCCGCCGTGTGGGGCAGCGCCGGCCAGTCCGCCTACGGCAGCGCCAACGCGTACCTCGACGGCCTCGCCCACAGCCGCCGCGCCCGCGGCCTCGCCGCGACCTCCGTGGCCTGGGGTTCCTGGGACGGAGGCATGGTCGACGCCGAACTCGCCGCCGTGATGCGCCGGATCGGCGCCCCCGCGATGCGTCCCGACCTGGCCGTCGGCTCCCTGCGCCGCATCCTCGCGGGCGGGGCCTCGCACGCGGTCGTCGCCGAGTTCGACTGGCAGCGCTTCGCCCCCACCTACGTACTCGCCCGCCCGCGCCCGCTCCTCGACGCCCTGCCCGAAGCCCGCGCCGCCGTCGGCGCGAACGGACCGCAGGAAAGCGGCGCAGAGGACACCGGCCTCACCCGCCGACTGGCCGGCCTGGCCCAGCCCGAACAGCGCTCCGTACTGCTCGACCTGGTCCGTACGCACGTCGCCGCGCTCCTCGGCTACGAGGACCCGGCCGAGGTCGCGCCCGACCGCGGCTTCACCGACCTCGGCTTCGACTCCGTCGCCGCCGTCGACCTGCGGACCAGGCTCGTCGCCGCCACCGGCCGCCCCCTGCCCACCAGCATGATCTACGACCACCCCAGCCCCGCGGCCCTCTCCGCCCACCTGTGGTCCGAGCTCTGCCAGGACGACAGCGACGGCGAACTGCCGGTGCTCGCCCAGCTGGACCGGCTCGAAGAGGCCGCCGGCGCGCTGGCCGCCGAGGACATCGAAGCCACCCGCATCACCGCCCGCCTGCAGAGCCTGCTGGCCCGGCTGACCGGAACCCTCGACGCGAACAGCACGGGCGGCGGACAGGGCATAGGCGACCAGCTGGAGACCGCCTCCGCCGACGACGTCTTCGCCTTCATCGACAACGAACTCGGCCTCACCTGACCGACCGCGCGACCCCGCGACCCGACTCGACCTCACGCCATGAACAAGGACTCGGTGGGACCCAAGATGTCCAATGACGACGCAAGGCTTCTCGACTACCTCAAGCGGGTCACGGCGGATCTGCACCAGACCCGGCGCAGGCTCCAGGAGGTCGAGAACCAGGACCACGAACCCATCGCCATCGTGGCGATGAGCTGCCGCTACCCGGGAGGCGTCAGTACCCCCGACGACCTGTGGCGGCTCGTGGCCGAGGGCCGGGACGCCATCACCACCTTCCCCACCGACCGCGGCTGGGACCTCGACGGGCTCCGCGGCGACGAGGCCGACACTGCCGGCGGGTCCGGCGGCAGCTACGTCGACGAGGGCGGCTTCGTCCAGGACGTCGCCGACTTCGACGCGGGCTTCTTCGGGATCAGCCCCAACGAGGCGCTCACCATGGACCCCCAGCAGCGGCTGCTGCTGGAGGTGTCCTGGGAGGCCATCGAGCGCGCCGGGATCGACCCGGCGTCGCTGCGCGGGAAGCCCGTCGGCGTGTTCGCGGGCTCCGGGATCCAGGACTACGAGTACCTCATCGGCGCGGCGGGCGAGGTCGCCGAGGCCTACATGACCACCGCCAACGCGGCCGCCGTCATCTCCGGCCGGATCTCCTACGCCCTGGGCCTCGAAGGCCCCGCCGTGACCGTCGACACGGCCTGCTCCTCCTCGCTCGTCTCCCTCCACCTGGCCGCCCAGGCCCTGCGCCAGCGCGAATGCTCCCTGGCCCTCGCCGGCGGCGTCATGGTCATGTCCACCCCGTCGCCGTTCATCGCGTTCAGCCGACAGCGCGGACTCGCCCCCGACGGCCGCTGCAAGGCCTTCGCCGAAGCCGCCGACGGCACCGGCTGGTCCGAGGGCGCGGGCATGCTCGTACTCGAACGCCTCGCGGACGCGCGCCGCAACGGCCACCCCGTGCTCGCCGTCGTACGCGGCAGCGCCGTCAACCAGGACGGCGCCAGCAACGGCCTGACCGCCCCCAACGGACGGGCCCAGCAGCGCGTCATCCGCCAGGCCCTCGCCAACGCCCGGATCCCCGCCGGCCACGTCGACGTCGTCGAGGGACACGGCACAGGCACCACCCTCGGCGACCCGATCGAGGCGCAGGCACTGCTGGCCACGTACGGGCAGGACCGCACGGAGGACCGGCCGCTGTGGCTGGGCTCCATCAAGTCCAACATGGGCCACGCACAGGCCGCCGCAGGCGTCGGCAGCGTCATCAAGATGGTCGAGGCGATACGCCACGGGCTGGTGCCCAAGACCCTGCACGTGGACGAACCGTCCAGCCACGTCGACTGGTCCGCGGGCCGCGTCCGGCTGCTGACCGAGTCCCGCGAGTGGGAGCGCGCCGAGGACCGGCCGAGACGGGCCGGCGTCTCGGCCTTCGGCGTGAGCGGCACCAACGCCCACATCATCCTGGAGGAAGCCCCGGCCGAGGCACCGGCACAGGCCCCCGCCGAGGCGGCCGAAGCACCCGCCGCGCCCACCGCCGCGACCCCGCTGCCCGCCGTGCTGCCCTGGCCGGTCTCCGGCCGCGACGCCGCCGCCCTCGCCGCCCAGGCGGGCCGCGTGTACGCCCACACCCAGGCGGAACCCGAGCCGGCCGCAGCGGACCTCGCCTACTCCCTGGCCACCACCCGTGCGGCACTCGACCACCGCGCGGTCGTCCTCGCCGACGACCGCGAAGCGGCCCTGGCCGGGCTCGCGGCACTGGCCGAAGGGCAGGCACACCCGAACGTCGTGCGCGGAGTCGTCACCAAGGGGTCGACGGCGTTCCTGTTCACGGGTCAGGGTGCGCAGCGGCTGGGGATGGGGCGGGAGTTGTACGCCGCGTTCCCGCTGTTCGCGGCGGCTTTCGACGCGGTGTGCGCGGAGGTCGACGTACACCTGGGTCGGTCGTTGCGCGAGGTGGTGTGGGGCGAGGACGCGGAGGCGCTGAACGCGACGGCGCTCACGCAGCCGGCGCTGTTCGCCTTCGAAGTCGCCCTGTACCGGCTCGTTGAGGCGTGGGGCGTCAAGCCGGATGTGGTGGCGGGGCACTCGATCGGCGAGCTCGCCGCCGCGCATGTCGCCGGGGTGCTGTCGCTCGCGGACGCGGCCAAGCTGGTGGCGGCGCGCGGACGGTTGATGCAGGCGCTGCCGGCCGGGGGCGCGATGCTCGCCGTACAGGCCACCGAAGAGGAAGTGCTGCCGCTGCTGACCGACGAGGTGGGCATCGCGGCGGTCAACGGGCCCCGGTCGGTGGTCGTTTCCGGTGTGGAGGCCGCCGTCCTGGCGGTGGGCGAGCACTTCGCCGCCGCCGGCCGGAAGACCAGCCGACTGGCCGTCTCGCACGCTTTTCACTCGGCGCTCATGGACCCGATGCTCGACGAATTCCGGGCCTTGGCCGCCGGGTTGACGTTCAACGAGCCGTCGGTATCCGTGGTGTCGACCGTGACGGGTGAGGTTTCGGCGGGCTGGCAGTCGCCGGAGTACTGGGTCGGCCAGGTCCGGGAGGCCGTCCGGTTCGCCGATGCGGTGCGCACGCTGGAACGGCAGGGAGTGACCCGCTTCCTGGAGATCGGCCCGGACGGCATCCTCACCGGCCTCGCCGCCCAGAGCGTGGAAGACACCGTCCTCGCGGCGGCCCAGCGCAGGAACCGCCCCGAGGCCGAGAGCCTGTTCACCGCCCTCGCCCAGCTGCACGTCTCCGGCGTGGCCGTCGACTGGCAGGCCCTCTACGCGGGCACCGGCGCCCGGGTCGTCGCCCTCCCCACCTACGCCTTCCAGCGCTCCCGCTACTGGGTCGAGGGCACCGGCTCCCTCGGTGACATCTCCGCCGCCGGCCTCGCCGCCGCCGGGCACCCGCTGCTCGGCGCTGTCGTCTCCCTCGCCGACTCCGGCGGTGTCGTGCTGACCGGCAGGGTCTCCGTGTCGGCCCAGCCGTGGCTCGCCGACCACGTCGTCGGGGACTCCGTGGTCTTCCCCGGCACCGGTTTCGTGGAGCTGGCCGTCCGCGCGGGCGACCAGGTCGGCTGCGAGCTGCTCGAAGAGCTCATGCTCCAGTCCCCGCTCGTCCTCCCCGAACGGGGCGCCGTCGCCCTCCAGGTGGAGGTCGGCGCCGCCGACGCGTCCGGGCGGCGCCCGGTCAGCGTCCACTCCCGCCGCGACGACCAGCCCGACCAGCCGTGGACCCTGCACGCGGCCGGCGTACTGGCGGCCGCCGGGGCAGCCGCGTCCGGCTCCTTCGACCTCGCCACCTGGCCGCCCGCCGCTTCCACCCCCATCGACACCGACGGGGTGTACGAGGCGCTGGCCGCCGCCGGGCTCCCGTACGGCCCGGCCTTCCGTGGTCTGACGGCCGCCTGGCAGGCCGGTACCGAGGTGTTCACCGAGGTCGCGCTCCCCGAGCGGGCCCACGCCGAGGCCGCCGCGTTCGGCCTGCACCCGGCGCTGCTCGACGCCTCCCTGCACGGCTCCGTGTTCACGGACCTCTTCGCCGATGCCACCGGGCCGGTGCTGCCGTTCGTCTGGACGGGCGTACGGCTGCACGCCTCCGGCGCCGCGCGCCTGAGGGTCCGTATCGCCCCGGACGGCGCGGGCGCCGTCGCCCTGTCCGTCGCCGACGAGACCGGCCGGCCGGTGCTCTCCGTGGATTCCCTCGCGATGCGCGAGGTCTCCGCCGAGCAGCTCGCCGCCGCCCGCACCGTCGCCCACGAGTCCCTCTTCGGCCTGGACTGGGCCGAGCTGCCCGCCGCGGTCCCGGAGGCCGTACCGGCCGACTGGGCCACCCTGACCGCCGACGGGCCCGTACCCGACAGCGTCGTCCTGCGCTCCCGGCACTCCGGCTCGGAGCCCGCCACCGTGCGCGCCGCCACCGCCGAGGTGCTCGCCGCCCTCCAGCAGTGGCTCGCCGACGAGCGGTACGCCGACACGCGCCTGCTCGTCGCGACCAGCGCGGCGGTGGCCCGGCCCGGCGAGGCCCGCGAGGACGTCACCGACCTCGCCGGCGCCGCCGTCTGGGGCCTGGTCCGGTCCGCGCAGATGGAGAACCCCGGCCGGTTCCTCCTCACGGACCTCGAAGACCTCGGCAGCGCAACGCAGGCCGCCGCAGCACTGGCCGCCGAAGAACCCCAGACCCTCGTCCGCGGCGCCACCGTGTACGGGGCCAGGCTCGCCCGCCTCACCGACGACCCCGAACGCCGCGCCCGCCCCGACTTCGGCAACGGCACCGTCCTCGTCACCGGCGCGACCGGGGCGCTCGGCCGCCTGGTGGCCCGGCAGCTCGTCGAAGCCCACGGCGTACGGAGCCTGCTGCTGGTCTCCCGGCGCGGTACGGACGCCCCCGGCGCGGTGGAACTGCGCGCCGAGCTCCGCGGCCTCGGCGCGGAGGCCACCATCGCCGCCTGCGACGTCGCGGACCGCGACGCCCTCGCAGCGCTCATCACCGGGGTGCCGCTCACCGGCCTCGTCCACCTCGCGGGCGTGCTCGACGACGCGCTCGTCGCCTCGCTGACCCCGCGGAGCCTGGACACCGTACTGCGGGCCAAGGCCGACGCGGCGCTCCACCTGCACGAGCTGACCCGGGACCTGGAGCTGTCGGCCTTCGTGCTGTTCTCCTCCGCGACCGGCGTCCTGGGCGTCCCCGGCCAGGGCAACTACGGAGCGGCGAACGCCCTGCTCGACGGGCTCGCCACCCACCGGCGCGCCCACGGCCTGCCCGCCCAGTCCCTCGCCTGGGGCCTGTGGGCGAGCGGCATGTCCGGCGCCCTGACCGACGCCGACCTCCAGCGGATGAGCCGCACCGGCATCGGCGCGCTCACCGCCGAGTACGGCCTGGACCTCTTCGACCGGGCCCTGACCGTCGACACCCCCGTCGTGCTGCCGATCCGGCTGGACGTACGCACCCTCGCCGAGGCGGGCGAGGCCCTGCCGCCGCTCTTCCGCGGACTGGTCCGCGTACGGGCCCGCCGTGCCGCGGTGTCCGCGGCCGAGGCGGCCGGAGCGCTGCGCGGCCGGCTGGCCGGCCTGGACCGGGAGCAGCGCGAGGGCGTCCTGCTCGACCTGGTGCGCACGCAGGTCGCCGTGACCCTCGGCTACCCGGGGCCGCACGCCGTCGACGAGACCCGCGCCTTCAGCGAGCTCGGCTTCGACTCGCTCACCGCCGTCGAGTTCCGCAACGCCGTCAGCGCCGCCGCCGAAGTCCGGCTGCCCGCGACGCTGGCGTTCGACTACCCCAACCCGCGCGCCCTGGCCCGTCACCTGCTCGACGAACTCGACGGCGTCGGCGGCGAGTCGGCTCCGGCGTCGGCGGCGGTCCGTACCGGTGCGGGCGATGACGACCCGATCGTGATCGTGTCCATGGCCTGCCGCTACCCCGGCGGGGTGCGCACCCCCGAGCAGCTGTGGCAGCTCGTCGCCGACGGCGTGGACGCCGTCACCGCCTTCCCCGCCAACCGCGGCTGGGACCTCGACCGCATCTACGACCCGACCGCCGAGCGGCCGCACACCAGCTACGCCCACGAAGGCGGATTCCTGCACGAGGCCGGCGAGTTCGACCCGGCGTTCTTCGGGATCAGCCCCAACGAGGCCGCCGTCATGGACCCGCAGCAGTTCCTGCTGCTGGAGACGGCCTGGGAGGCCTTCGAACGGGCCGGCATCGACCCGGAGACCCTCCGGGGCAGCATGACCGGCTGCTACGCCGGAATGATGTACCACGACTACGCGGCCAACAACAGCACCGGAGCCATCGCCTCCGGCCGCGTCTCGTACGTGTTCGGCCTCGAAGGCCCGGCCGTCACGGTCGACACGGCCTGCTCCTCCTCGCTGGTCGCCCTGCACATGGCCGTCCAGGCCCTGAGGTCGGGGGAGTGCTCCTTGGCGCTCGCCGGCGGCGTCGCCGTCATGGCCACCCCGGAGGTCTTCGTCGAGTTCAGCCGGCAGCGCGGACTCGCCCCCGACGGCCGCTGCAAGTCCTTCGGCGTCGGCGCGAACGGAACCGGCTGGGGCGAGGGCGCGGGCATGCTCCTCCTGGAGCGGCTTTCCGACGCCCGCCGCAACGGCCACCCCGTGCTCGCCGTGGTCCGGGGCTCGGCCCTCAACCAGGACGGCGCCAGCAACGGCCTCACCGCCCCGAACGGCCCCTCCCAGCAGCGGGTGATCCGCCAGGCGCTGGCCAACGCGGGCCTCACGGCCGCCGAGGTCGACGCCGTAGAGGCGCACGGCACGGGCACGGTGCTCGGCGATCCGATCGAAGCGCAGGCGCTGCTGGCCACCTACGGCCAGGGGCGGGCGGAGGGGCAGCCGCTGTGGCTGGGCTCCATCAAGTCCAACATGGGCCACACGCAGGCCGCCGCGGGCGTCGCCGGCATCATCAAGATGGTGATGGCGATGCGGCACGGCACGCTGCCGCCGACCCTGCACGCCGAAGAACGCTCGGACCAGATCGACTGGTCCGCCGGTGACGTGGAACTGCTCACCGAAGCCCGGGAATGGCGGGCGGAGGGCCACCCCAGGCGGGCCGGCATCTCCTCCTTCGGCATCAGCGGCACCAACGCCCACGTCATCGTGGAGGAGGCCGCCGCCACCGAATCCGCCGAACTGTCGGCCGACGTCGAACTGCCCTTCACCCCCTGGGTGTTGTCGGCCAAGTCCGCACCGGCGCTGGCCGCCCAGGCCGAACGGCTGCTGGCCGTCGCCGACGAGCACGACCCGGCGGACATCGGCCACACCCTCGCCTCGGCGCGCAGCACGATGGACCACCGCGCGGTGGTGGCCGGCGACCGGGCGGGCGCGCTCGCGGCTCTCGCGGCGGGGGAGGAGCACCCGGGTCTGGTCGTCGGCCAGGCCCAGAGCGGCGGTCGGACGGCGTTCCTGTTCACCGGGCAGGGTGCCCAGCGCCTCGGCATGGGACGGGAGTTGTACGCGTCCTTCCCGGTGTTCGCGGGGGCCTTCGACGCGGTGTGCGCGGAGGTCGGTACGCACGTGCGCGAGGTGGTGTGGGGTGAGGACGCGGAGGCGCTGAACGCGACCGCGATCACCCAGCCCGCACTGTTCGCCTTCGAGGTGGCCCTGTTCCGGCTGGCCGAATCCTGGGGCGTCACCCCCGACGTGGTGGCCGGGCACTCCATCGGCGAGCTCGCGGCCGCACACGTGGCAGGAGTCCTCTCCCTCGCCGATGCGGCCCGGCTGGTCGTGGCCCGCGGGCGCCTGATGCAGGCCCTGCCCGCCGGCGGCGCGATGCTCGCCGTACAGGCCACCGAGGAAGAGGTCCTGCCGCTGCTCACCGACGAGGTGGCCATCGCAGCGGTCAACGGGCCCGACTCCGTGGTCGTTTCGGGCGTGGAGGCCGCCGTCCTGGCGGTGGGCGAGCACTTTGCGGCGGCGGACCGCAAGACGAGCCGACTGGCCGTCTCGCACGCCTTCCACTCGCCGCTCATGGACCCGATGCTCGCTGAATTCCGGTCAATAGCCGAGCAGTTTACCTTCAGTGAGCCGCGCATCCCGGTGGTCTCCACCGTCACGGGTGAGGTCTCGGCCGACTGGCAGTCCCCGGAGTACTGGGTGGGCCAGGTCCGGGAAGCCGTCCGCTTCGCCGATGCCGTGCGCACGCTCGAACGGCAGGGCGTGACCCGCTTCCTGGAGATCGGCCCCGACGGGATCCTCACCGGCCTCGCCGCGCAGACCCTGGATGACGCGCTCCTTGCCGCGGCCGTGCGCAAGAACCGTCCCGAGGCCGAGACCCTCATCACCGCCCTGGCCCAGCTCCACGTGTCCGGCGCCCGCGTCGACTGGGAGGCCTTCTACCCGGCCGGCGGTGCCCGCCGTGTCGAACTCCCCACCTACGCCTTCCAGCGCACCCGCTACTGGATCGGCATGGAGGAGTACCTCGCCAACTCGTGGATCGGCTCCGGCAGCGGCAGCATGGCCACGGCCGGTCTCACCGATGCCGGGCACCCGCTGCTCGGAGCCGTACTGCCGTCCCCCGACACCGACGTGGTGACCTTCACGGGCCGCCTGTCGGCCGGCACCCACGCCTGGATCGCCGACCACGACGTCCTCGGGAGCATCCTGCTGCCGGGCACCGGGTTCGTGGAGCTGGCGATCCGGGCCGGCGACCAGGTGGGCTGCGACGTACTCGAAGAGCTCGCCCTGCAGGCGCCGCTCATCCTCCCCGCACGCGGGGCCGTGACCGTACAGATGGTCCTCGGCGCCGCCGACGCCTCCGGCCGCCGCTCCGTGAGCGTCTACTCCCGCGCCGAGGACCGGCCGGACCTGCCGTGGACCCTGCACGCCGACGGCGTACTCGCCTCCGGCGCCGAGCCCGCCGGCTTCGACCTCGCCGCCTGGCCGCCCGCCGGGGCGGCCGAACTGCCGCTGGAGGGCGCGTACGAGGGCCTGCGCGAGCGGGGCTTCGGATACGGGCCGACGTTCCAGGGCCTCAAGGCGGCCTGGCGGCGCGACGGGGAGGTCTACGCCGAGGTCGCCCTCCCGGAGCAGGCGCACGCCGAAGCGGGGGAGTTCGGACTCCACCCGGCGCTCCTGGACGCCGCCATGCACGCGGCGCTCGTGAACGGCACCGGCGGCGACGAGACGGTACTGCCCTTCGTCTGGAAGGACGTCACCCTCCACGCGGCGGGAGCCTCCGTCGTACGGGTGCGGATCACCCAGCCCACTCCGGAGAGCCTCTCGTTGCAGGTGGCCGACGCCACCGGCGCCCCGGTCGCCACCGTCGGCGCGGTCGTCGGCCGCCCGGTCTCCACCGAGCAGCTCGACTCCCACGGCGCCGACTCCCTCTTCCGCATCGCCTGGAACCCGCTGCCCGGTGCGGCCTCCACTGCCGCGCAGGAGCCGGCCGAGGGCACGGTGGTCTTCGCGTGCGAGGCGGCCGGCGGGGACGTCCCGACCGCCGTGCACGACCTGGCCAACCAGGTGTTGGCGGCCGTGCAGGACTGGCTGTCCGTGGAGCGTCCCGAGGGTGCGGTGCTGGCGGTGGTCACGCGGGGCGCGGTGGCCGTCGTGGACGGTGAGCCGGTGGATGTGCGGCAGGCCCCGGTGTGGGGTCTGGTGCGGGCGGCGCAGGCGGAGAACCCGGGCCGCTTCGTGCTCGTCGACACCGACGGATCCGTCGCGTTCGAGCCCCTGCTCGCCCTGGGCGAGCCGGAGTTGGCGGTGCGTGCAGGTGAGGTGTCGGTGCCGCGGCTGGCCCGTGTGGCCGTCGACGGCGGCGCTGAGCCGGTCTGGGACGCGGCGGGTACCGTGCTGATCACGGGCGGTACGGGCGGTCTGGGCGCGCTGGTGGCCCGCCACCTGGTCGCCGAGCACGGCGTACGCCATCTGCTGCTCCTCGGGCGTCGCGGTGCGGATACCCCCGGAGTCTCCGAACTCCTCGCCGATCTGACCGGCCTGGGTGCTTCGGTCGCGGTCGCCGCGTGCGACGTGGCGGACCGGGAGGCCCTGGCGGCCGTCCTCGCGGCCATCGACCCGGCCCACCCGCTGTCGGGTGTGGTCCATGTGGCGGGTGTCGCCGACAACGGTGTGATCGGTGCGCTGACGTCCGAGCGGATGGACGCGGTGTTGCGTCCGAAGGCGGACGCGGCGTGGCATCTGCACGAGCTGACCGCTGGAATGGACCTGTCGGCGTTCGTGATGTTCTCCTCGGCCGGCGGTCTGGTGCTGGCGGCGGGGCAGGGCAACTACGCGGCCGCGAACGTGTTCCTGGACGCGCTCGCCGCCCACCGGCATGCCGAAGGACTCCCGGCCACCTCCATGGCCTTCGGTCTCTGGGGTGTCACCACCGGCATGACCAGCACCGACATGCTCGACCTGGCCGAAGAGCGGATGGCGGCCCAGGGCCTGCCCGCCCTCTCCCAGGCCGAGGGCCTCGCCCTCTTCACCAGCTCCCTGCGCTCGGGCCTGCCCGCCGTGGTGCCGCTGCTGATCGACACGAACGTGCTGCGCGCACGCGCCGCCGCTCTCCCCGCCCTGCTGCGAGGACTCGTACGGGTCCCCGTACGCCGGGCCGCGCAGTCCGCGGACGGCGGCGACGGGCTCCTCGCCCGCCTGGCCGGCCTCGACGCGGATGCGCGGGCCGCCGCGCTCCTCGACCTCGTACGCACTCAGGTGGCCGGTGTGCTCGGCCACGCGTCCGCGGACGCGATCGAGCCGGAGCGGGCCTTCAGCGAGCTGGGCTTCGACTCCCTCGCCGCGGTCGAGCTGCGCAACCGGCTCGGTGCGGTGACCGGGCTCCGGCTCCCGGCCACGCTGATCTTCGACTATCCGACCGCGCAGGCCGTCGCCGCCCACATCGGCGAACAGGTCGGCGGCTCGGACGGCGCCGCGCTCGTCCCCGCCCGGGCCCTGCCCGCCGGCGGCGGAGCGGGCGGGGACGACGACCCGATCGTGATCGTCGGGATGGGCTGCCGGTACCCGGGCGGGGTCACCACGCCCGAGGAGCTGTGGCAGCTCGTCGCGGACGGGGTGGACGCCATCGGCGGCTTCCCGGCCGACCGCGGCTGGGACCCGGAGGTGTACGACCCGGAGCCGGGCACGCCCGGCCGCACCTACGCCCGCGAAGGCGGATTCCTCTACGACGCGGCCGACTTCGACCCGGTCTTCTTCGGGATCAGCCCCAACGAAGCCCTCATGATGGACCCGCAGCAGCGGCTGCTGCTGGAGGTGTCCTGGGAGGCCATCGAACGCGCCGGGATCGACCCGACGGCGCTCAAGGGCTCGTCGACCGGTGTGTTCGCCGGGGTCATGTACCACGACTACGCCCTCGGCGTGGAGGCCGCGGCCAGCAGCGGCGGCAGCCTCGTCTCCGGCCGTACCTCCTACACGCTGGGCCTCGAAGGCCCCTCCGTCACCGTCGACACCGCTTGCTCGTCCTCCCTCGTCGCCCTGCACATGGCCGCCCAGGCCCTGCGGGCGGGCGAGTGCTCGCTGGCCCTGGCCGGCGGTGTCGCGGTCATGGGCACCCCGGGCATGTTCGTCGAGTTCAGCCGGCAGCGCGGGCTCGCCCCGGACGGCCGCTCGAAGTCCTTCGCGGCCTCGGCGGACGGTGTCGCCTGGGGCGAGGGCGCGGGCGTGCTGCTCCTGGAGCGGCTCTCCGACGCCCGCCGCAACGGCCACCCGGTCGTCGCCGTGCTCCGCGGGTCGGCGCTCAACCAGGACGGCGCCAGCAACGGCATGACCGCCCCCAACGGCCCCTCCCAGCAGCGGGTGATCCGCCAGGCGCTGGCCAACGCGGGCCTGACGGCCGCCGAGGTCGACGCCGTCGAAGCGCACGGCACGGGCACCACCCTCGGCGACCCGATCGAGGCGCAGGCACTGCTGGCCACCTACGGGCAGGGGCGGGCGGAGGACCGGCCGCTGTGGCTGGGCTCCATCAAGTCCAACATGGGCCACACCCAGGCGTCTTCGGGCATCGCGGGCGTCATGAAGATGGTCATGGCGATGCGGCACGGCATCCTGCCCAGGACCCTCCATGTGGACGCGCCCTCGGACCAGGTGGACTGGGCGGCGGGCAACGTCGCCCTGCTCACCGAGGCCCGCGCATGGCAGGCCGCGGACCGGCCCCGCAGGGCCGGCGTGTCCTCCTTCGGCATCAGCGGGACGAACGCGCACGTGATCGTCGAGGAGGCGCCCGCGGAGGTCGCGGAGGCGGCGGTCGACCGCACCGAACTCCCCGCGATTCCCTGGTTGTTGTCGGCGAAGACTCCGCAGGCCCTGGCCGCCCAGGCCGAACGGCTGCTGGAGCACGTCACCGAGCAGCCCGGCATCGAGCCGGCCGACCTCGGCCTCTCGCTGGTCTCCGCACGCACCACGTTCGCCCACCGGGCGGTGGTCGTCGGGGCCGGGCGGGACGAGCTGCTGCGCGGCCTGACCGCACTGGCGCAGAGCCGCAACGCACCCGCCGTGATCCGCGACCAGGCCCGCCGCAGCGGAAGGACCGCGTTCCTGTTCACGGGTCAGGGCGCGCAGCGGCTCGGCATGGGGCGGGAGCTGTACGAGGCGTTCCCGGTCTTCGCCGAGGCTTTCGACGCGGTGTGCGCGGAGGTCGACGTACACCTCGGACAGTCCCTGCGCGAGGTGGTGTGGGGTGAGGATGCGGAGGCGCTGAACGCGACCGCGGTCACGCAGCCCGCGCTGTTCGCGCTGGAAGTCGCCCTGTACCGGCTTGTTGAGGCGTGGGGTGTCCGGCCGGATGTGGTGGCGGGGCATTCGATCGGTGAGCTGGCCGCCGCGCATGTGGCCGGGGTGCTGTCGCTGGCGGATGCGGCCAGGTTGGTGGTGGCGCGTGGTCGGTTGATGCAGGCGCTGCCGGCCGGCGGCGCGATGCTCGCCGTCCAGGCCACCGAGGAGGAGGTCCTGCCGCTGCTGACCGACGAGGTGGGCATCGCGGCGGTCAACGGGCCCGATTCCGTGGTGGTTTCGGGTGTGGAGGCCGCCGTCCTGGCGGTGGGCGAGCACTTCGCCGCCGCCGGCCGGAAGACGAGCCGGCTCGCCGTCTCGCACGCCTTCCACTCGGCGCTCATGGACCCGATGCTCGACGAATTCCGGGCCGTGGCCTCCGGGTTGGCCTTCAGCGAGCCGCGTATCCCGGCCGTCTCCACCGTCACCGGAGCGGCGTCCGCCGACTGGCGGTCCCCGGAGTACTGGGTCGGCCAGGTCCGGGAGGCCGTCCGCTTCGCCGACGCCGTCGAGGCGCTGGACCGGCAGGGTGTGACCCGCTTCCTGGAGATCGGTCCCGTGGGCGTCCTCACGGGCCTCGCCCAGCAGGTGCTCGACACAGACCGGGCGGCCGTCCTCGTACCGGCCCTGCGCAAGGACCGCCCGGAGCCCGAAGGGCTGCTGACGGCCCTCGCCCAGCTGCACGTGTCCGGCGGGCGCGTCGACTGGCGGGCCTGCTACGCCGGCACCGGCGCCCGGGTCGTCGACCTGCCGACCTATCCGTTCCAGCGCGGCCGCTTCTGGGTCGACGCGGCCAAGCCGGCCACCGACGCCGTCGCCGTCGGGCAGGACGCCCTCGACCACCCGCTGCTCGCGGCGGTCGTGGCGTCCCCCGACTCCGACGCGGTGACCTTCACCGCCCGCGTCTCCCTGGACGCCCAGCCCTGGGTGGCCGACCACGCCGTCCACGGCAGCGTCCTGCTCCCCGGTACCGGCTTCGTGGAGCTCGCCCTCCAGGCCGCCGACCACGTCGGCTGCGGGCTGCTGGAGGAGCTCACGCTCTACTCGCCGCTGGTCCTCCCCGAACGCGGCGGCGTCGCCCTCCAGGTCGTCGTCGGCGAGCCCGACGCGCAGGCCCGGCGCAGCGTACGCGTGTACTCGCGCCCGGAGGGCAGCGCCGAGGAGCCGTGGACCCGGCACGCCGACGGGCTCCTCGCCCCGGCCGCCGGGGACTCGGGCGACGGGCTCACCGCCTGGCCGCCCGCGGGCGCCGAGGAGCTGGATGCCGACGGGCTGTACGACGGGCTCCAGGAGCGCGGGTTCGGCTACGGGCCGGTGTTCCAGGGGCTGACGGCGGCCTGGCGGCTCGGCGACGCGCTGTACGCGGAGATCGCGCTGCCCGAGCAGGCGCACGCGGACGCCGGACGCTTCGGACTGCACCCCGCCCTGCTCGACGCCTCCATGCACGCGCTCGGCTTCGGCGGGCTCGGCGCGGAGGAGGACGAGGGGCGGGCCCTGCTGCCCTTCTCCTGGGCGGGCGTCACCCTGCACGCCGCGTCCGCGACCTCCGTACGGGTCCGGCTCGCGCCGGTCGAGGGGCAGCGCAACGCGGTGCGCCTCGACCTCGCCGACCCGACCGGTGCCCCCGTGGCCTCGGTGGCCGCCCTGCAGCTGCGGCCGGTGGCCGTCGAGCAGCTCGGCGCCGGCGGGTTCCGGGACGCGCTGCTGGCCGTCGAATGGCACCCCGTAGGCGGTGGCAGCGGGCCGCGCGGGGACTGGGCCATCGCCGGCCCGGGCCTGGAGGTCGCCGGAGTGCCGGTGGTCGGCGGACTGGACGCGCTGGGCGCCTCGGGCACCGGCGTACCGGACACCGTGCTGCTGCCCGTCCTCGCGGACGGGCCCGCCGCGGGCGGGGAGCACGAGGTCCCCGCAGGGGTCCGTACCGCCGTCGGCGCGGCGCTGGCCGCCGCCCAGCAGTGGCTGGCCGAGCCGAAGTCTGCGCAGTCGCGGCTGGTCCTGGTGACCCGGGCCGGGGCGGCCGTCGCCGACGGCGACCCGGTCGACGTACGGCAGGCACCCGTCTGGGGTCTGGTCCGGGCCGCGCAGGCGGAGAACCCCGGCCGGTTCGTCCTGCTGGACCTGGAGGAGGGCGAGGTGTCCCCGCGGGCCCTGGCCGCCGCACTCGCCTCCGACGAGCCCGAACTGGCCGTCCGCCGGGGCAAGGTGCTCGCGCCCCGGCTCGCCCGGTCCGCCGCGCCCGGCGGCGACACGCCCTGGGACCCCGAGGGCACCGTCCTGATCACCGGCGGTACCGGGGGACTGGGCGCGCTCGTCGCCCGGCACCTGGTGGCCGAGCACGGCGTACGGCACCTGCTGCTCACCAGCCGGCGGGGACTCGGCGCGCCCAACGCGGCCGGCCTGCGCGAGGAACTCGCGGCGCTCGGCGCCCGGGTGGAGATCGCCGCCTGCGACGTCTCCGACCGGGCGGCCGTGTCCGGGCTGATCGACGGCATCGACCCGGCGCACCCGCTGCGCGGGATCGTCCACGCCGCCGGCGTTGCCCACAACGGCCTGATCGGGGCGCTCACCCCCGAACAGGTGGACCACGTGCTCGCCGCCAAGGCGGACGCGGCCTGGCACCTGCACGAGCTGACCGCCGGACTCGACCTGTCCGTCTTCGCGCTGTTCTCCTCGGCCGGCGGCCTGGTCATGGCCGCCGGACAGGGCAACTACGCGGCGGCGAACGTGTTCCTCGATGCCCTCGCCGCACACCGCCGCTCGCGCGGCCTGGCCGCCACGTCGATGGCCTTCGGACTGTGGGACACCGAGACCGGGCTGAGCCAGTGGCTCGGCGAGGCCGATCTCCAGCGGATGCGGCGCACCGGAACCCCGGCGCTGACCGAGGAGGAGGGCCTGTGGCTCTTCGACGCGGCCGTCGCCGCCGACGCCCCGGCGCTCGTCCCGCTCCGGGTCGACCTGGCCGCCCTGCGGGCCCGTACCGACGAGGTGCCCGCGCTGCTGCGGGCCCTGGCGCCCGCCGGGCGCCGCCGGGCCGGCGCGGCGGCCGCCGCCACGGAGGCCGGCGGGCTCGGCCGACAGGTGCGCGGGCTCGGCGACGCGGAACGCGAGCGGGTCGTGCTCGACGCGGTCCTCACCCACGCCGCCGAGGTCCTCGGGCACGCCGACGCCGGCGCGGTCGACGCCGAAGCGGGCTTCCTGGAGGCCGGGTTCGACTCGCTGACCGCCGTCGAACTGCGCAACCGGCTGGGCGCGGCCTCCGGGCTCGCCCTGCCGGCCATGGTGGTCTTCGACAGCAAGAACCCCCTCGAGCTGGCCCGGCTGCTCGCCGGCCGGCTGGCCGCCGCCCAAGGCGACGCGGGGCAGGACGCCGCGCCCGCCACGCACGCCGACCACCGGGCCGACGACACCCTCTACGGGCTGTTCCTCGACGCGATCATGTCGGGGAACCTCCAGCCCGGCCTGGCCATGCTGCGCGCGGTGGCCGCACTGCGGCCCTCCTTCGCCACGGCCGCCGACCTGGACGGGCTGCCCGAGGCGGTCTCGTACGGGGCGCGCACCAAGGCGGACGGCGAGGGGCCGAAGCCGCCCCGGTTGATCTGCCTCAGCACCCCGACCGTGGCCGGCGGCGTGCACCAGCACGCGCGGCTCGCGGCCCGCCTCTCGATGCCGGTCGTCGGGATCCCCACGCCCGGGTTCGGGCGCGGGGAGTCGCTGCCGGAGTCCTTCGACGCGGCCGTCGACGTCCTCGCCGAGGCCGTGCTGCGGGCCGCGGACGGCGAACCGTTCGCCCTGCTCGGCTTCTCCTCGGGCGGCCTGCTCGCGCACGCCGCGGTGGCCCGCCTGGAGCGGGTGCACGGGGTGCGGCCGGCCGGACTGGTGCTCCTGGACACCTACTACATGGGCGCGGCGAACGACGCGCTCTTCGACCAGATGGCCTTCGCGGTCCCCGACAAGGCGGCCACGCTGGGATCCTTCAGCAGCGCCGAACTCTCCGCGATGGGCCGCTACGTGGAACTCCTGCCGCAGTTCCGGCAGGAGGACATCGAGGCTCCCGTGCTGTTCGTACGGGCCGGGGACCTCTTCCGGACGGCCGAGGACGCGGGGATCGAGCCCGATGCCGACTGGCAGGCCGACTGGGAGGGCGCCGACACCGTGGCGACCGTCCCCGGCACGCATTTCACCATCGTCGAGCAGCACGTCGACACGACGGCCCCCGTCATCGACAGCTGGCTGACGGACCTGAAGGAGCGGATCTCCTGATGAGCACCGGACGACACACGAGCACCGGACGAGCAGAGGTGGCACAACGGTGAGCCTGAGCACGGAACTTCCGGCCGCGGTCCGCGGACCGGCGGAACGCATCCACGAGTTCATGCTGGCGGCGGCCCGCACCGCACCCGACAGCCCGGCCGCCTGGGAGCCCGGCGAGGACGGCGCCGGCCGCGTGCTGAGCTACCGCCAACTGGAGCGCAGGGCCCGCGACTACGCCCTGACCCTGGACTCCCTCGGCCTCGACATCGGCGACCGGGTGATCCTGGAGTCGGACAACTCGGCCTGCGCCGTGGCCGCGCTGCTCGCCTGCTCGATGCTCGGGCTCACCTTCATCCCGGTGAGCCCCGAGGTCCCCACCCCGCGGCTGCTCGCGATCGCCGCCACCGCGGAACCCGCCCTCCACCTGCAGACGGTGCAGGGCGGCCGGGAAGGGGTCCCCGAGTCCATCGGGACGGCCCGGTTCGGGCCCGACGGGGTGGTCGTGGAGCGCGCCCCCGCCCCGCGCACCCGGCACCGCCGGGAGCCGGTCGGCACCGACGCCGCGTACATGATCTTCACTTCGGGCACCACGGGCCGGCCCAAGGGCGTGGTCATGAGCCACCGCGGGGTCCTGTCCTTCTACCGGGGGATGCGCCGGCACGGCATCGTCACCGCCGCCGACCGGCTGGCCACCACCTCGCCGCTGCAGTTCGACTTCGCGCTGCTGGACATCGGGCTGGCGCTCGGCTCGGGGGCCCAGCTGATCCCCGTACCGCGCGAACTGATGCACTGGCCGCGCCGGTTCCTGCGCTTCCTCTCCGACACCGGAGCCACCCAGGTCGACGGGGTGCCGTCCATCTGGCGGCCCGTCCTGCGCCACGAGGCCAAGGGGCTGGCGGCGCTGGCCGGGCAGGTGCGCGGGGTGCTGTTCTCCGGCGAGGCCTTCCCGCTGCCCGAACTGCGCCAGCTCCAGGACCTGTTGCCGCAGGCGCGGGTGGTGAACTGCTTCGGGCCGACCGAGGCGATGGCGTTCTCGCTCACCGACGTGCCGAACCCGCTGCCCGAGGGCGTCGACAAGCTCTCCATCGGCTTCGCCTACCCGGGCGCCGAGATGCTGCTGATCGACGAGCAGGGGCGGCCCGTGGAGGAGCCGGGCGTGGTCGGCGAGATCCACCTGCGCGGGCCCTCCCTCTTCACCGGCTACTGGGACGACCCGGAGGCCACCCGGTCGGTGCTCGTACCCGATCCGCTCAATCCCAGGTCCGGCCAACTGGTCTACAAGTCAAATGACTTGGCATACCGTGGCGAGAGTGGTGAGCTGTACTTCGTGGGACGGTCCGATCTCCAGGTCAAGATCCGCGGCAACCGGGTGGAGCTGGGCGAGATCGAGCGCCGGCTCCTGGAGTTCCCGGGCGTCGAGGCGGCCGCGGCGGTGGTCCGCCCGCGGCCGGGCGAGGACCCGGAGCTGTACGCGTACGTGGTTCCCGCCCGCGGATTCGACGCCGACCCCGTGTCGATGAGCGCCTTCTGCAAGCAGACCCTGCCCGACTACATGGTGCCGCGAAAAGTGGGTTTGATCCCCGCCCTCCCGCTCACCCCCAACGGCAAGACCGACCGCCGGGCCCTGGCGGCACTCGTCGCCGAGGAAGGCTGACCCCGATCGGGAACGCCGACCCGCCAGGGCCGGCCGACCCCAGGGGAAGGCCGGTCGGGGCCCGGGCCAGCCGCCCGGGCCCCGACCCCTGTCCGGACCCCTGTTCCCACCCCTATGCCGTTCCCGCTCCCCACCCCTGTTTCCACCCCTGTTCCGGCTCCCGGAGCATGCCGCCGCGCCGCTCCATCCGTTCACTGGTACATACGCCCCGTCCCAACTGCATTGGACAGTCCCCATGACCAGCTCCCTGAGCGAGAACGGCACCACCGGACCGGAGGCCAAAGCGGGCCGCAAGGAATGGATCGCCCTCGGCGTACTGCTCCTGCCCGTGCTGCTCGTCTCCATGGACCTGACCGTCCTCTACTTCGCGATCCCCTCCATCAGCGAGGACCTCCGGCCGTCCGGCAGCGAGCAGCTGTGGATGATCGACATCTACGGCTTCGTCCTTTCCGGAGTCCTGCTCACCATGGGTGCGCTCGGCGACCGCATCGGCCGCCGCCGCCTCCTGCTCATCGGTGCCCTGGTCTTCGGCGGCGGCTCCCTGCTCGCCGCCTACGCCTCCAACCCCGAGATGGTGATCACCGCCCGGGCGCTCCAGGGCATCGGCGGCGCCACCCTCATGCCCTCCACGCTCGCCCTCATCCGGAACCTGTTCCGCGACCAGACCCAGCGCCGCACCGCCGTCGCGGTCTGGTCCACCGGCATGGCCGCCGGCGCCGCGCTCGGCCCCGTGGTCAGCGGCGCGCTGCTCACCGGCTTCTGGTGGGGTTCCGTCTTCCTGATCAACGTCCCTGTGATGCTGCTCCTGCTGGTCGCGGCGCCGTTCCTGCTGCCGGAGTTCAAGGACGCCGCGGCCGGGAAGTTCGATCCTGTAAGCGCCGCGCTCTCGCTGGCCATCGTGCTGCCGGTCATCTACGGCTTCAAGAAGATCGCCGTGGACGGCTTCTCCGTCACGTACGTCGTCGCCATCGTGGTCGGCCTGGCCCTCGTCCCGCTGTTCCTGCGGCGCCAGCGCACCAGCGCGGACCCGATGGTCGACATCTCGATCTTCCGCACCGGTGCCTTCGGCGCCTCGGTCACCGTCAACATGCTGGCCTGCTTCACCCTGGTCGGCTACTCGCTCTTCTCCACCCAGTACATGCAGTCGGTGCTCGGCATGAGCGCCCTGAAGTCCGCGCTGTGGACCATCCCCGGCACCCTCGCGGTCGGCGCGGTCGTGCCCGTCGCCACCGTCCTGGTCCGGACCGTCCGGCCCGCGGTCATCATCGCCACCGGGTTCGCCATCGCCACCGTCGCCCTGCTGATGCTCACCCAGGTGCCCGAGGAGGACGGCCTGGTCCTGATCCTGATCGGCATCATCGCGCTCGCCGTCGGCCTCACCCCCGTGCTCACCCTGGTCACCGAGCTCGTCGTCGGCCAGGTGCCGCCGGAGCGGGCCGGTACCGCCTCCGCCCTGCTCCAGACCGGCCAGGAGCTCGGCGGCGCCCTCGGTGTCGCCGTCCTCGGCAGCATCGGCGCCGCCGTCTACCGCAACAGCGACTCGCTGGACGCCCCGGCCGGGGTGCCCGCCGACGCGCTGGACCAGGCCCGCGAGACCATCGGCGGCGCCCTGGCGGCGGCCGGGAAGCTCACCGGCGAGGCGTCCGCCAGCCTGGTCGACGCGGCCCGAGCGGCCTTCACCAGCGAGGTGCACGCCGCCTCGGTGGCCGGCGCGGTCGTGATGGCCGGTGCGGCCGTCTACGCCCTGATCGGGCTGCGCGCCGTCAAGACCGACAACGCGCGCGCCGCCGAGCTGGCCGCCGAGTCCGCCGCGGAGGCACCCAAGGCCGCCGTCCAGCAGCCCGGCACCGGCATCGCGTAACACTCGGCGCGGCCTCCGCCCGGAGGCCCGCCGACAGCCGTCCAGGACCTCAACCCCCGCCGGTCCTGGGCGGCTTCGCCATGTCCGGCGAAGACCGGAGGGATCCCGCGGGCGGTGCGTCGTAAGGGTAGGGCTGGGGTCGGTTCTGGGGTCCGACGGCCGATTCGTCTCCCTAGCATCGAATCGCGTTCGAGCACACGCTCGGAACTGCCAGGCACCAGGCTGGAGGAATTCCGCATGTCCCTGCTGGCAACCGATCCTGTCGAGACGACACGGTTCCGCGCATACGGGCCGCGGCAGCTCGACGAGATCGCCGAGCGCCACGGCCTGCCCGCCGACATACGGGAAACCGTCCGGCTCGTGTCGATGGTGCTGCCCTTCCGGGTCAACGAGTACGTCCTGTCGCAGCTCATCGACTGGGACCGGATCCCCGACGACCCCATGTTCCAACTGGTCTTCCCGCAGCGGGGGATGCTCACCGAACAGAACGAACGCGACCTGGCCGCCCTGTCCGCGGACCCCGCGCAGAAGGTCGCCCTGCGCACCCTCGTGCAGCAGATCCGCGGCCGGCTCAACCCGCACCCGTCCGGGCAGAAGGAGCTCAACGTCCCCACCCGGGACGGCGCCGAGGTCCCCGGTCTCCAGCACAAGTACCGCGAGACGGTGCTGTACTTCCCGAGCCAGGGCCAGACCTGCCACTCGTACTGCACCTACTGCTTCCGCTGGGCCCAGTTCGTCGGTGACGCCGACCTGCGCTTCGCCGCCCCCGACCCCCGCGGGCTCATCTCCTACCTCGAAGCCCACCCGGACGCGGGCGACGTGCTCGTCACCGGCGGCGACCCGATGGTGATGTCCACCGAACGGCTGCGCAGCCACCTGGAGCCGCTGCTCTCCCTGGAGAGCGTGCGGACCATCCGGATCGGCACGAAGTCCGTCGCGTACTGGCCGCAGCGCTACGTCGGCGACCCCGACGCGGACGACGTCCTGCGGCTGTTCGAGAAGGTCGTCGCCTCCGGGCGCAACCTCGCCGTGATGGCCCACTTCAGCCACCCGTGCGAACTCGAGACCGACCTCGCCCGGCGGGCCGTCGCCCGGATCAGGTCCACCGGCGCCCTCGTCTACTGCCAGGCCCCCCTCATCGCCAAGGTCAACGACGACCCGGACGTGTGGAGCCGGATGTGGCGGGCCGAACTCGCCCTGGGCGCCGTCCCGTACTACATGTTCGTGGAGCGCGACACCGGCCCGTACGACTACTTCCGCGTGCCGCTCGCCCGCGCGGCCGAGATCTACCAGGCCGCCTACCGCACCCTGCCGGGCCTGGCCCGCACCGTCCGCGGCCCGGTGATGTCCGCGACCCCCGGCAAGGTGGCCGTCGACGGGATCATCGAGAACGCGGAAGGCCGCTTCTTCCAGCTGCACATGGTGCAGGCCCGCGAGCCCGGCCTGGTCGGCCGTCCCTTCCTCGCGCACTACGACCCCGACGCGGCCTGGCTGGACGAGCTGCGGCTCGACCGCTCGGCGCCGGCCGACATCGCCCGCGCGATCGCCGGCCCCGCCTGGCGGGCCGAACCGGAACTCTTCGGCACCCGGGCCGCCGCGCCGGTGGGGAGCCAGGCATGACCGACATGAGGATGTCCCCGAACCTGGCGCTCAACCAGCTGGTGGCGCAGCGCCAGGCGGCCGGGGAGCCCCTGATCCACCTCGGCTTCGGCGAGTCGCGGCTGCCGGCCTTCGGCCCGCTCGTGGAACGCCTCGCCCAGGGGGCCACCCGCAACGCCTACGGCCCGGTCGCCGGTTCGCCCGGGGTGCGCGCCGCGGCCGCGGGCTACTTCGAGCGCCGCCGCATCCCCACCGACCCCGAGCAGATCGTGGTCGCCCCGGGCAGCAAACCGCTGCTGATGGCCATCAACCTGGCCGTCCCCGGCGACGTCCTGCTGCCCCGCCCGGCGTGGAACACGTACGCCCCCCAGGCCCGGCTGGCCGGCAAGCACCCGATCGCCGTCCCCATCCCCGAGGAGTGCGGCGGCGTACCGGACCCGGACGCGCTGCGCGAATGCGTCAACGCGGCCCGGGTGCTCGGCCACGACCCGCGCATCATGGTGCTGACCCTGCCGGACAACCCCACCGGCACCCTCGCCCCGCCAGCGATGATCCGCGAACTGTGCGCGATCGCCGAGGAGGAGGGCCTCCTCATCGTCTCGGACGAGATCTACCGGGACGTCGTGCACGACCCGGCCACCGACTACCTCAGCCCCGCCGAGGTGGCCCCCGAGTCCACCGTGATCGCCACCGGCCTCAGCAAGAGCCTGGCGCTGGGCGGCTGGCGCATCGGCGTGGCCCGCTTCCCCGAAGGGCCGTGGGGCGACTGGATCCGCACCGGCGTGGTCTCCGTGGCCAGCGAGGTCTGGTCGACGCTGGCGGGGCCCATGCAGGAGGTCGCCGCGTACGCCTTCTCCGAGCCCGAGGAGATCCGGGACCGGCTGCGGGCCAGCGCCCGGCTGCACGGGATCGTCGCCCGGGACGTCCACCGCATCTGCGTCGCGGCCGGAGCCAAGTGCCGGCCGCCCACCGGGGCGTTCTACGTCTACCCCGACTTCGAACCGGTCCGCGAGGAACTCGCCAAGCACGAGGTGGGCGACTCGCCGTCACTGGCCCGCAGGATGCTCGACCTCGGGATCGTGGTCCTCGCCGGACACCTGCTCGGCGACGAGGGCGAGGCCCTGCGCTTCAAGTGCGCCACCAGCATGCTGTACGGCGAGACCGCCGAGCAGCAGCAGCTGGCGCTGGACGCCGAGGACCCCCTCTCCCTGCCGCACGTCCGGTCCGTACTGGACCGGATCGAGGACAGTTTCCAGCGGCTCCTTTAGCCCCGTAAATGAAGCGGCCCGACAAGGATCTGAAATCCTGGTCGGGCCGGCCGGTGGATCCGGTTTTTCACGCGGTGGACTCTGTCGAGGTCATCAGCGTTTTCCAGAGAATATCCGGACTGGCGAAATTCTCCAGCTTCAGCGCGTCGTCCAGGAAACGGACGTCATAGGCGCCTTCCAGTGCGGCGAGCAGTTCGACCGTACCCATGGAGTCCAGTCCCAGATCCTTCAGTTGGGAATCTCCGGTCAGTTTCTCGTCGGGGGAGAGATAGGGCAGGAACGGACGGATGACGGCCTCGAAAGCGCCATCCCAGGTGTGATTCGCGAGTTCTGGCATACGGGAATGATGAGGGCGGCCCGCGACGGCTGTCAATGCGTCCCGGAAATGCGCCGGAAAATGAGGAGCAGAAATGGAATCAATAGCTTCGACAGCGCTGCACGCGCGTTTCCTGCGCGGCCTGGAAACATCCCCCCACGGGGTGGCGGTCCGCGTCGGGAAGGACACCGTCGACTACACGACGGCCCACGAACTGGCCCTGTCCTGGGCGGGAGCGCTGCTGGCCGCCCCCGGCGGGCCGCCGACGGCCGTCGGCATCCTGGCCGGCCGCAGCCTGACCTCGTACGTCGCCATCCTGGCGAGCCTGTACGCGGGCCTGCCCGCCGTGCCGGTGCTGGCCGACTTCCCGGCCGGGAAGATCGCCTCGATGCTCGACTCGGCGCAGGTCTCCGCCCTGGTCGTGGACGAGGAGGGCGCGGCCCTGCTCGGCGGGGGACTGGCGGGGCGGCTCGGCGGCCTCCCGGTGCTCGCCCCCCACCTCGACGAGGCCGACGCGTTGGCCCTGGCCGACGTCAGCGCCCTGCTGCCCCTGGCCGCGGGCCCGGACACGGCGCTGTCGGCGCCGCGGTCCGCCGCCCCCGAGGACGTGGCCTACGTCCTGTTCACCTCGGGATCCACCGGCCGCCCGAAGGGGGTCCGGCTCACCCACGGCAACATGGCGCACTACTTCTCGCTCATGGACGCCTGGTACGACTTCACGGCCGACGACGTCTTCTCCCAGGCCGCCAACCTCAACTGGGACTCGGCGGTCTCCGACCTGTGGTGCGCCTGGGCGGTCGGCGCCCCGCTCGTCTCCGTCTCCCCGCACGCCTACCGCGACCTGCCCGGCTTCGTCGCCGAGCACGGCATCACCGTCTGGTTCTCGGCGCCCAGCGTGATCTCGCTGTCCCGCCGCACCGGCCGCCTGGTGCCCGGCAGCATGCCCTCGCTGCGCTGGACGTACTTCGGCGGCGAGGCCCTCCAGTTCGAGGACACCGACGCCTGGCAGCGGGCCGCCCCCCACTCGGCGGTGGTCAACGTCTACGGCCCGACCGAGATGACCATCACCACCCACCGCCACACCTGGTCGCCCGAGGAGTCGACCCGGCTCGGCGTCAACGGCGTCGTCCCGCTCGGCCTGCTGCACGACGGCCACGCGGAACTGCTCCTCGACGAACACGGCGAACCCGCCTCCGACGAGGGCGAACTGTGGCTGTCCGGGCCGCAGCTGTCGGCCGGCTACCTCGACCCGGAGGACGGCCGCGGCAAGTACCGGGAGCAGGACGGCGTGCTCTGGTACCGCACCGGCGACCGGGTCCGCCGGCTCGCCGGCGGCGAACTCGTCTACCTGGGCCGTACGGACTCCCAGGTGCAGGTGCAGGGCTACCGCGTCGAACTGGCCGAGGTGGAGCACGCGCTGCGCGCCGCCTCGCCCGTCAGCGGGGCCGTCGTGGTCGGCGTACCCGTGGCCAACAGCACCGAACTCGTCGCCTTCTACCTCGGCGAGCAGCGCTCGCCGCAGGAGTTCCACCGCGACCTGGCCCCCGTACTGCCCGCCCAGCTGATCCCGCGCCACTACCACCGGCTGGGCGAGTTCCCCCTCAACACCAACAAGAAGACCGACCGGCTGGCGCTCACCGCCCGGGCGGCCGAACTGCACGGCACACGCGTGCCGGTGCCCGTCCCGTGAGCCCCGGCTTACCGACCCGATCCACGCGATCCACCCGAAGACCATCACAGCCACCACAGTCCCAAAGAGGAAGTCCCCCATGCACAGAAGACCCTGGCACCGCCACACCGCGTTCCGCAGGCTCGTCCTGCTCGCCGTACTCGCACTGACCGCCACGCTGTTCACCGCCCCGTCCACCAGCGCGGCGTACGTCAAGTCCTCCTGGGCGTCCGGCGGGCACGACATCCGCAACAGCCGGTTCAACCCGCAGGAAACCACGATCAACAAGGGCAACGTCGGCCGGCTGAAGGCCAAGTGGACCTTCGCCACCCGCGGCGACGTGTCCGCGACCCCCGCCGTGGTCGACGGCGCCGTGTACTTCCCGGACTGGGGCGGCTACCTGCACAAGGTGGACGCGAAGACCGGCAGCCCGATCTGGTCGCGCAAGGTCTCCGACTACACGGGCGACGCGGCCTCCGTCTCCCGGACCAGCCCCGCCGTCGTCGGCGGCAAGGTGTACATAGCCGACTGGAGCAAGGCCGTCCTGATCTCGGTCGACGCGGCCACCGGCAACAAGGTCTGGAGCAAGGAGGTCGACACCCAGTACAAGGCGGTGCTGACCCAGTCGCCCGTCGTGCACAACGGCGTGATCTACCAGGGGGTTTCCTCCCGCGAGTCCGAGGGCGCCCTCGACCCGAACTTCCCCTGCTGCACCTTCCGCGGCAGCGTGAACGCCTTCGACGCCGCCACCGGCGACCGGATCTGGCGCCAGTACACGACCCCCGACAACGGCGGTCAGCCGGGCGGCTACAGCGGCGTGGCCGTCTGGGGCACCCCGGCCCTGGACCCGTCGACGAACACCGTGTACTTCACCACCGGCAACAACTACACGGTCCCGCAGTCCGTCAGCGACTGCCAGTCCGCCGGCCACACCCCGGCCGAGTGCTACGCCCCGGACAACTACGTGGACACCGTCCTGGCCCTCGACATGGGGACCGGCCAGGTCAAGTGGAACACCGGAGCCAAGCGGTTCGACGCCTGGAACACCGGCTGCATCCCCGGCTTCCCGCCCAACAACTGCCCGCCGAACCCGGGTTACGACTACGACTTCGGCGACGGAGCGCACCTGATCACCATCAAGGGGCCGGACGGATGCCCCCGCAAGGTGATCGGCGCGGGCGAGAAGAGCGGCGAGTACTGGCTGATGGACGCGACCACCGGACAGGTGGTCTGGAGTGCGGCGGCGGGCCCCGGCGGCCACATCGGCGGCATCCAGTGGGGTACCGCCAATGACGACAAGCGGATCTACATCGCCGAGGCCAACTTCAACCGCGGGCCCTACCAGCTGGCGGACGGCACCACGACCAACCGCAGCTCCTTCGCGGCGCTCGACCCGCAGACCGGCAAGATCCTCTGGCAGGTCGCGGACCGCACCGACGGCTTCGCCTGGGGCGCCCTGACCACCGTGAACGGGGTGGTCTTCGGCGGCTCCACCAGCGGCCGCATGTACGCCTTCGACGGGGCGACCGGCGCCTACCTGTGGGACTTCACCGCGCCGTACTCCTCCAACGCGGGCCCGGCCGTCGTGGACGGCACCGTCTACTGGGGCAACGGCTACGCCCGCTTCGCCAACGGCGGCGGCACCACCGGCAGCTTCACCGAGGGCACCTTCTACGCCTTCACGGTGGACGGCAAGTAGCGGATGCGCAGGACGGGCCGGTACCCGACGGGTACCGGCCCCTCCTGCCGCGGCCGCCTCAGACGGCCACCGGCAGCCGCCGCCGCACCGGCCGCATCGCCGACCTCGGCGTCACCGGCACCACCTCGAAGGCGCGGGTGGTGCACGCGACCCGGGTGAACAGCCCGTCCTGCCCGGACACGTACAGCCGGCCGACCCCCGCCCCCTTCAGCGCGGACACCACCTCGGGCCAGCGCACCGTACGCACGAACCCGTCCAGCAGCATCTCCCGCACCCCCTCACCGGTGGTCACCAGGCGGCCGTCCTGGTCGGCGACGACCGGCAGCCGCGGATCGTTCCAGGTCAGGCCGGAGAAGATCTCCTCGGCGACCCGGTCGCGCAGTCCGCCGAACAGGTAGGAGTGCATGGGCGGCTTCATCGTGTACATCGGCATCCCGCCGAAGGACCGGATCCGCCGCTGGAGCCAGTCCAGGACCGACTCGTGCACGGTGAGCATGGTGAAGTCGTCGTCGACGACGCAGGACACGTCGCTCCACTCGCCCCGTTCGTCCAGCTCCCGGCGCAGCACTTCGACCTTGTCCTGCGGCACCCGCGCGATCGACTGGGTCACCAGCGCCGGGTGTTCCCGCGTGAAGTACTCCTCCATCGTGTCGGCCAGCCGCGCGGTCATCGACACGGCATCGGCGAATTCGAGCACCCCGGAATGGACGGCGGCGGCGCGGGCGCCGAAACTCGGCCCCGCCACGAAGGCCGGGTCGATGTCCAGCCGCTCCCCGGCCCAGCGCGCCAGGGCGAGGCAGTTCACCACGAAGGAGATCTGCCCGTACAGGGAATAGTCGCCCTCGGTCTGCTGGTAGCGGTCGGCCAGCCGATATCCCAGTACGTCGTCGGCGGTCGCGTACAGTTCGCGCGCGTACGGATTGACCAGCATGAATTTGGCGACCTCGGAGAAGGCCGTCGGCTGCATTCCGGGAAAGACGATCGCCGTCTTCGGCACGCTCCCGGTTCCGGTGTGAGTGTTCATGGGCCGAGCGTTGCCCTTCGGCCCTTCGCCGAGCACCCCTGCCGCCCCCTGAGTTGGCGGCCGCGCAAGCGAACCTTAAGGACGCTTCTGGAGGATCGGCGGGAAACGAGGTCCGCACAATCCACGGGCCCGCAGACGCGAGGGGATGCCGCGGATGTCAGAGTCACGCTTCGCCACCTTCACCGAACTGCTCCGCGTGCAGACGGCAGAACTCGCCGACGAGGATGTGCACATCTTCCTCCGCGACGCGGCCGGCGGGGCGGTGGCCGAGCACCTCACCTACGGAGAGCTGGACCGCGAGGCCCGGCGCATCGCGGCCTGCCTCCAGGGGTACGGCGTGGCCGAGCAGCCCGTGCTGCTCGTCTACTCCTCGACCGTGGAGTTCCTCAAGGCCTTCGCCGGCTGCCTGTACGCGGGAGCCGTCGCCGTCCCCGTCCCGCCGCCGGGCGAGGCCGGGCGCGACAAGCGGCTCAACCGCACCACCGCCGTCCTGAAGGACACCGGCGCCAAGGTCGTCCTCACCGAGACCTCCGCCGCCCCCGAGGTCGCGCTGTGGCTCGCCCGCAACTCCCGCTCCGACGCCGCCTGCGTGGTCAGCGACGTCCCCGGGATCGGCGACCCCGACGCCTGGCAGCCCGTCACCGTCCGCCCCGACGACCTCGTCTTCCTCCAGTACACCTCCGGCTCGGTCTCCGAACCGCGCGGCGTGACCGTCTCGCACCGCAACCTCCTCGCCAACCAGGCCGCCCTGCAGAAGCTCCTGCACACCACCCGCGAGGACGTCTTCGGCAGCTGGCTGCCCTACTTCCACGACATGGGACTGGTCGCCCACCTGCTCCACCCGGTCTACCTCGGCAGCCGCAGCGTCCAGGTCACCCCGCTGTCCTTCGTCAAGCGCCCGCTGCGCTGGCTCCAGGCCATCGACGAGTACGGCGTCACCGTGGGCGGCGGCCCCAACTTCTGCTACGACCTGTGCGTCCGCCGCGTCAAGGACGAGCAGATCGCCGCCCTCGACCTGTCCCGCTGGCGCCTCGCCCTCAACGGAGCCGAACCGGTCCGCCCCGAGAGCCTGGACGAGTTCGCCGAGCGCTTCGCCCCCGCCGGCTTCCGCCCCGAGGCGCTGCGCCCCTGCTACGGACTGGCCGAGGCCACCCTCGTCGTCTCCGGCGGCGTCCCCGGCACCCCCCACGTCCGCAAGTCGTTCAACAAGACCGCCCTCGAACGCGACCGGGTCGTCACTGCCGGGACCGAAGAGCGCCGGCAGACCCTCATCGGCTGCGGCGCCCCCGTGGACATCGAGGTCCGCATCGTCGACCCGCTGACCCACCACGAGCTCCCGCCCGGCGCCGTCGGCGAGATCTGGCTGCGCGGCTACAGCGTCGCCCGCGGCTACTGGAAGCGGCCCACCGAGACCGTGCGCACCTTCCGCGCCAGCCTCAACGACGAGGAGAGCAACTTCCTGCGCACCGGCGACCTGGGGATGCTCGAGGACGGCGAGCTGTTCGTCACCGGGCGGCTCAAGGAAGTCGTCATCATCAACGGGCGCAACGTGTACCCGCAGGACGTCGAATGGGCGGCGCGGACCGTCAGCCCGGCCCTGACCTTCGGCGCGGGCGCCGCGTTCTCCGTGGACGCGGGCCGCGAGCACCTCGTCCTCGTCCAGGAGGTGCGCGGCGCGGGCAGCGCCGAACTGCGCACCGTCGCACAGAAGATCCAGGCCCTGATCGGCCAGGAGTTCGAGGTCCCGGCCGGCAACATCCTGCTCGTGCGCCCCGGCACCGTCCGCCGCACCAGCAGCGGCAAGGTCCAGCGCACCCTGATGCGCAAGCTGTTCCTCGACGGCGTCGTCCGCGGCGAGTACGAGGTGCTCACCCCCGACGTGTGGGCGCTGGCCCGCGCCGAGGACGTGCTGTTCGGGGAAGACCTGCTGCGGCCGGAAGGAGCCGACGGAGGAAGGCGGTGGTGACCGCCCTGCTCGGCGAGCGGTCGGCCGCCGGCAGCGCCGCGCAGCAGCGCGAGAGCGCCGTCCGGGCCCGCGTCGCCGAACTGGAGGCCCTGCTCGGCGACCCCTCGGACCCGGCCAACCCGGCCGGCTACACCGCCCTGCTGGAAGCCGACCGGGCGGCCGTGCCCTTCGCCGCCGGAGAGGCGCTCCTCGACGAGTTCGGCATCACCGACGAGTACATCCCGCGCGCGCTCGGCGGCCGGCTCGACGCCATGGACACCCTGGTCAGGATCATGCGCCCGGTCTTCCGCCGGGACGTGGGCCTGGCCATGGGCCACGGCATGACCACCTTCATGGCCGCCTCCGACGTGTGGACCGCCGGCAGCTCCCGGCAGCGGCACTGGCTCGCCGGACTGCTGCGCGAGGGCGGCAAGGCGGCCATCGCCCAGCACGAGACCGCCCACAGCAACGACTACGTACGCAGCCAGGTCACCGCCCGCCGGGGCCCCGACGGCTACCTGATCAGCGGCGGCAAGCCGATGGTCAACAACCTGGAACGGGCCGGGGCGCTCGTCCTGTTCTGCCGCACCGACCCGGGCCCCGACAGCTCCGGCCGCAGCCGCAGCCACTCCGTGCTGCTGCTGGAGCCCGAACAGCTCACCGACGTCCGCGCGGCCGTCACCGCCCGCAGGATCCCCGTCGGGCTGCGCGGCTGCCGGTTCGCCGGCGTCGAGTTCGACGACTGCCCGGTGCCCCGGTCCGCGCTGCTGGGTCCCGAGGGCAGCGGCATCGAGACCGCCCTGCGCTCCTTCCAGATCAGCCGCACCGTCATCGCCGCGACCGCCGTCGCAGCCCTCGACACCAGCCTGCGCACCGCCGTCCGCTTCGACCGCGAGCAGTCCGGCGGCTGGCAGGGCCGCGGCACCGACGGCAGCCGCACCGGCGCGGCCCTCACCAACGCCTTCGTCAACCTGCTGCTCTACGACAGCCTCGCCGTCGTCGCCACCCGCGCCCTGCACCTGCTGCCCGCCGAGACCAGCGTCTACTCGGCGGCGCTCAAGTACCTGCTGCCCCGCGTCCTCACCGAGACCATGTACGACCTGTCCATCGTGCTGGGCTCCGGCTTCTACACCCGCGAGGGAACCCTGGGCATCTTCCAGAAGCACGTCAGGGACGTACCGGTGCTCAGCCTCGGCCACGCCGGGACCGTCGCCTGCCAGGCCACCGTCATCCCGCAGATGCCCCGCCTGGCCCGCGGCTCCTGGTTCATCGAGGACGAGGCGCCCTCCGGCCTGTTCCGGCTGCGCGGCGACCTGCCGCCGCTGCGCACCGACCGGCTCTCCCTCGCCTGCGGGCGGGACTCGCTCAGCGCCACCCTGCTCGCCGTCGCCGCCGGCATCGACGGCAACGGCCCCGTGGAGCGCGCCCTGCGCACCCTCGCCGGCCAGCTCGTCGAGGAGTTCCGCGACGTACGCGGCCGGGTGCTGCGGCTGGAGGCCGCCGGCTCGGGGGCCGGCGCGCAGCCCGCGACGTTCGCCCTCATGGACCGCTACGCCCTGCTGCTGGCCGGGGCCGCCGTACTCGGCCTGTGGGACCAGGGCCGCTACGGGCCCGACCCGTTCCTCGCCGACCCGTCCTGGGCGGCCGCCGCCCTGCACCGCATCGCGCAGCGCCTCGGCGCGCGCGTCGCCGACCTCCCCCCGGAATGCGAGACGCGGATCCGGCACGAGGTCCAGCTCCGCTTCTCCACCCAGACCAGCTACGACCTCTACTCGACCCCGATCCCGGGTTGACCGAAGGAGTCCCGTCATGAGCATTCCCACCGGCCGGCCCGCCGTGGCCGCCGACACCGCGAAGGCCGACGGCGTGTACGAGTGGCTGTCGGCCCGCCTCTCCCTCTACCTGCGGCGGGCACCCGAGACCATCGACCCGACCGTGCCCCTCGCCGAGTACGGCATGGACTCCGTGGCCGCCCTCAGCCTGTGCGGCGACCTGGAGGAGGAGTTCGACCTGGAGGTGGAGCCCACCCTGCTGTGGGACTTCCCGACCGTGGCGAGCCTGGTCCGCCACCTGACGGCCGTGCTCCCCGACGTGCCCGCGGCCGCGGCCCCCGTGCGGGACCAGCGCTGATGGGGGACATCGCCATCGTCGGGATCGACTGCGCGTTTCCCGGGGCGGCGGGCGTGCGGGCGTACTGGGACCTGCTGATGCGCGGCGGGGCCGGCACCGGCCCCGTCCCCGGGCAGCGCTGGGAAGCAGCGGACTTCCCCGCGGCCGGCGACAGCGGCGGTTTCATCGACGACGCCGATGTCTTCGACAGCGACTTCTTCTCCGTCACCCCGCGCGAGGCCGCCGCGATGGACCCGCACCACCGGCTGCTGCTGCCCTGCGCCTGGCGGGCCCTGGAGGACTCGGGCCGCGCCCCCGGGGACCTCGCGGGCACCGAGACCGGCGTGTTCGTCGGCGTGATGGGCGGCGAATGGGGCCGGCTCACCATGAGCGACCTCGCCCGCGTCACCCCGCTGCTCGGCGCCGGAAGCAGCGCCGGGATGGCCGCCAACCGGATCTCGTACCACTTCAACTTCACCGGCCCGAGCCTCGCCGTCGACACGGCCTGCTCCTCCTCCCTCGTCGCCGTCCACCTCGCCGCGAACTCCCTGCTCGCCGAGGAGTGCGACACCGCCCTGGCCGGCGGGGTCAACATCGTGCTGTCGCCCTCGCTGGGGCTGGTCTACGGACAACTCGGCCTGGCCGCCGCCGACGGGCGCTGCAAGCCCTTCAGCGCCGACGCCGACGGGATCGGCCGCAGCGACGGCGTCGGCCTGGTGGTGCTGCGCCGCCTCGACGACGCCCTCGCCGACGGCCAGCGGATCTACGCCGTCCTGCGCGGCAGCGCCGTCAACCAGGACGGCCGCAGCAACGGGGTGATCGCCCCCAACCGCTGGTCGCAGGAGCGCGTCCTGAACTCCGCCTACCGGCGCGCCGGGGTCACCCCCGACCGGGTCGCCTTCGTGGAGGCCCACGGCACGGGCACCGTGCTCGGCGACGCCATCGAGTGCGCGGCGCTCGGCGCGGTGCACGGAGTCCCGCGCGACACGCCCTGCGCGATCGGCTCCGTCAAGGGCAACCTGGGCCACACCGAGGGCGCCGCCGGCATCGCCGGGCTGATCAAGACCGCCCTGGCCCTGCACCACCGCATCGTCCCCGCCAGCCCGTTCTCCGAGCGGGAGAACTCCCGGCTGCGGCTCGGCGAGCGGGGCCTGCGGCTGCTGAAGTCCCCGATGCGGCTGCCGCGCGGGGAGAACCTCGCCGGGGTCAGCAGCTTCGGCATGGGCGGCACGAACGCCCACGCCGTCCTCGCCGCCGCACCCCGGACCCCCGCGGCCCTGCCCGCCCGGGCCCGTACGGACGCCCACGCCGTCGGCGTGTTCACCGTCAGCGCCGACACCCCCGAGGCACTGCGCCGCAACCTCGCCGCGCAGGCCGAGGCGATCGCCGCCCGCCCCCGGGGCGCCGCGGCCGCCCTGTGCTGGAGCAGCAACCGGATCAAGACCGGCCTGCCGCACCGGTACGCGGCCACCGTGCGCGACACCGGCGAGCTCGTGGAGCGGCTGCGCCTGGCCGCCGCCCCGGCCACCGGCGCCTCGAAGGCGGACGGGGCCGTCGGCGGCCGCCCCTGGGGCCGGCCCGTCGTGGCCTTCCTCTTCACCGGTCAGGGCAGCGAGTTCCCCGGCATGACCGCGGGCCTGCACCACGACTCCCCGGCCTACCGCCGCCACCTCGGCGAGGCCGACGAGGCGCTCGCCCCGCACCTGGGCACCTCGGTGCGCGACCTCCTCCTCGGCGGCGACGAGCGCGTGCGCCGGACCGAGTTCGCGCAGCCCGCCCTGTTCGCCGTCGGCTACGCCCTCGCCCGTACGCTCACCACCCTCGGCGTCACCCCGGCCGCCGTCCTGGGCCACAGCCTCGGGGAGTACGCGGCGGCCGTCACCGCGGGCGCCCTCGACCTGGACGAGGCGGCCCGGCTGGTGGCCCTCCGCGCCGGCCTGATGGGCGAACTGCCCCCGCTCGGCGGCATGCTCGCCACCGCCGCCGGCCCCGACGCGCTCGCCCCGGCCCTGGAAGGGGAGCCGGAGGTGGTCGTGGCCGCGCTGAACGGCCCCGCGGACACCGTGCTCTCCGGCCCCCTGGACGCGCTGGCCCGGATCGGCAAGGAGCTCGCCGGGCGCGGCGTCCGGGTCAGGGAACTCCCGGTGGCGCACGCCTTCCACTCGCCCCTGATGGCCCCGGCGGCGGCCGGGCTGCGCGCCGCCTCCGTGCGGTGCGCGCCGCCCGCGCTGCCGGTCGCCTCGACCCGGCACGGCCGGATGCTGCGCCACGAACTCATGGACGCCGGCTACTGGGCCGACCAGATCGAGGAGCCCGTGCTCTTGGACACCGCGCTGGGGGCGCTCGTACGCGACATCGCCCCCACCCATCTGATCGAGATCGGCCCGCGCACCCAGCTCCTGCAGATCGCCGCCCGCGGCGGGCGCGCCTGCGGCGTGGAACTCCTGCACCCCGCGCCGGAGCCGGGGGCGACCGGCCGGGAGCTCGCGGAGGCCCTCGCGGAACTCCACCGCTGCGGACTCGACCCGCTCTGGGAGGAGCTGTACGCGCCGGAGCACCGGAGCGTCGAACCGCTCGCCCCGTACGTGTTCTCGTCCGCGCAGCGCTACTGGGACCGGCGGCCGACGGTCGCGCCCGCCCCGGCGCCCGCCCCGGCGCCCGCGGCGGGCGAGGAGCAGCCGTCCGCGGCGGAACGCCGGCCCGGGCCGGCGGCCGTACCCGGCTGCGACCCGGTGCTGCTGGCCGTGGTCCAGGCCGTCACCGAGGTCGGCGGGTATCCCGAGGAGCGGGTGGTGCGCGAGGCCCGCTTCCACGAGGACCTCGGCTTCGACTCGGTGATGATCATGCAGCTCAAGAACCGGGTGGAGGCCCGGCTTCCGCGGGTCGGCGAGGTGTCCGTACAGCAGATGCTGCCGGCCCTGCGCTCGGTCGGCTCCCTCGCCGAGTTCCTCGGCGACGTGATCACGGCGAGGTCGGCATGACGGCCGTCCACATCGCCGCGACCGGCACGGCACTGCCCGGCGACCCCGTCGACAACGCCGCGCTCGGCGCGATGCTGGGCGTCAGCGAGGAGTGGATCGACCTGTTCGTCGGCACCAGGACCCGGCACTTCGGCTGGGACCCGGTGACCGGCGAGGTCCGCGGCTCCCTCGCCGACCTGTGCGCCGAGGCCGCGGCCCGGGCCGTGCGCGCATCGGGGCTCGACCCCGCCGACATCGAGTTCCTGGTGCTCGCGACCGCCACCCCCGACACGCTCCTGCCGACCACCGCGACCGAGGTCGCCGACCGGCTGGGCCTCGACCACCTGCCCGTCTACCAGATCCAGGCGGGCTGCTCCGGCGCGATCCAGGCCCTCGACCTCGGCCGCACCCTGATCCAGGGCGGCCGCCGGGCCGGCCTGGTCATCGGCGGGGACGTCACGCACCGCTTCCTGTCGCCCCGCCGGGACACCGCCAAGCTGCCCACCGAGGAACTCGTCAACTACGTCCTGTTCGGCGACGGGGCCGGGGCCGCCGTACTCACCGACGAACCGGAGGGCGAGCGGATCGCCGTCCGGGCGGTGCTCAACTCCTGGACCGGCCGCGGCCGCCCGCCCGGCCAGCTCCTCGACTGGTACGGAACCACCGACCGCGACTCCGGCCGCAGGATGCTCGCCGAGGACTACAAGGCGATCGAGGAACACGTGCCCACGATCTCCGTGGAGATCCTCTGGGAGCTGCTCGGCGGGCTCGGCTGGAGCCTCGACGAGGTCGGCTTCCTGCTGCCGCCCCAGCTCTCCGAGCGGATGACCGCGCGGATCGTGGAACGGCTCCCGGACGGCCCCGCGCACGAGGTCTCCTGCGTCGCGGACACCGGCAACACCGGCAACGCCCTGCCGTTCCTGCAACTCGACCGGCTGCTGCCGAAGTTCGCGGCGGGCGAGCGGGCGGTGGCCCTGTGCGTGGAGTCCAGCAGGTGGATCAGAGCCGGGTTCGCCCTGGAGAAGGTGTGAGGGACGCATGACCACGGGACTGGACCGGCTGCGCGAACTGCGCACGCGGGGCCTGCTGGAGAAGGTGTACGACGAGATCGCGACGGTGCTCGCGGAGCCGGACGAGGTCGGTGGGACGGCCGGCGCCGCCGCGGCCGGCCGGCTGCTCGGGGGGATCGACCCCGACGCCGTACTGGCCCACCATCCGGCGACCCCCGTCGTGACCGTGGCCGTCACCGGCCAGTCCACGGTGGGCCAGGTCATCGATCCGCTCCGGGGCGAACTGGCCCGCCACGGCATGCTCCTGCGGCCGGTCCTCGGCGAGCACGGCACCTACCTGCGCGACCTGACCGACCCCTCCTCGGAGCTGCACGCGGCGGCCCCGGACCTCACCCTGTGCCTGCTGGACGCCGACACCCTCTTCTCCCAGGTCCCCGCCGTGTGGCGCCCCGAGGACGTGGCGGCCGCGGGCGAGGAGGTACTGGCCCGGTGCGCCGCACTCGCGGAGGCGGCCCCGGGGACCTTCGTGCTCAACACCCTCCCGCTGCCCCGCGCCCACACCCACCAGCTCGTCGACCACCGCTCCCGGGCCCTGCTCGGCGCCGTGTGGCGGGAGTTCAACGCCCGGCTGCTGCGGCTCACCGCATCCGCGCCCGCGCTGGTGGTGATCGACCTCGACCCCCTCGTCGGCGAAGGCGGCCCGGTCACCGACCCCCGCCTCGCCCGCTACGCCAAGGCGCAGCTCGGGGCGGAACTCCTCGGCGCGTACGCGCGCGAGGTCGCGCACCTGGCCCGCGCGGTGCGCGGCGCGACCCGCAAGTGCCTGGTGCTCGACCTGGACAACACCCTGTGGGACGGCGTCCTCGGCGAGGAGGGCCCCGACGGGATCGCCGCCGCCGGCACCCTGCGCGGAGAGGCCTTCGGGGCCTTCCAGAAGTGCGTCAAGCAGCTCGGCTCCCAGGGCGTGCTGCTCGCCGTCAGCAGCAAGAACGACCGCGAGCAGGTGCTGCGGGCCCTCGCCGCGCACCCCGATCTCGTCCTGCGCGAGCCGGACTTCGTGGCGGTCAACGCCAACTGGGAGCCGAAGGACGCCAACCTCGCCGACATCGCCCGGCAGCTGGACCTCGCCACCGACGCCCTCGTCTTCGTGGACGACTCGCCGGCCGAGCGCGCCCAGGTGCGCCACGGCCTGCCCGAGGTGGCCGTCGTGGCGCTCGACGAGGAGCCCGCGCTGCACGTGACGCGGCTCCTGGCGGACGGCTGGTTCGACACGATGAGCCTGACCGACGAGGACCGGGCCAGGACGGGGGAGTACCGGGTCCGGCGGGAGCGCCGGGAGCTGCACGCGAACTCGGGCTCGCACGAGGAGTTCCTGCGGGCCCTGGACATCCGGCTGGAACTCGGCCCGCCCCGCCCCCACGAGTTCGCCAGGATCTCCCAACTGACGCTGCGCACCAACCAGTTCAACCTTGCCGGCGGCGGCCACTCGGAGGCCGGGCTGACCGCCCTGGCAGCCGACCCGGAGCGGCACCTGCTGCTGGCGGCCCGCAGCGCCGACCGCTTCGGCGACAACGGCCTGGTCGGCGCCCTGCTGGTCACGGTCACCGGGCGGCAGTGGCACCTCGACAACATGTGGCTCAGCTGCCGGGTCCTCGGACGGGGCATCGAACAGGCCTGCCTCGCCGTGCTGTTGAGGAGCGCCCGCGATCACGGCGCGTCCGGGGTGGGCGCCCGCTACGTACCCACCGCACGCAATCACCGGGCCCGTGACTTCTACCCGTCCAGCGGGTTCGCCCCGCGCGAACTCCGCGTGTCGGGGGAACCCGGGGACGGGCCGGTGGAGTTCCACCATGACCTGACACTGCTGCCGGAAGTCCCCGGCCACGTACGCGTCACCGAATCCGGGAAGGCCGGTCGATGAGCCCCGACAGTCTGGACAGTCTCGACGGGTTCCTGCGGACCGTCCGCGACGACCTCGGCCTGGACGTCGACACCCCGGCCGGCGCGGACGCCGCGCTGGCGGACCTTCCCGGCTGGGACTCGCTGAACCTGCTCCGGCTGGTGGCGCTCCTGGAGGAGTCCGGCCACCGCGTACCGGTGCACCGTCTGCTGGAGGCGCACAGCCTCCGGGACATCCACATACTCGTGAAGGAGCACGGATGACCGCCCCGGGCAGCCCCACGCTCGGCCCACCGCTCGGTGAGCCCGTCGCCGTGGTCCCGGGAGGCGACTCGTGGGACAGGGTCAGGGACGACCTCGCCACCCACGGCACCGCGCTGGTCTACGCGTGGCTGAAGGACCTGGAGCCCGGCGTGCCCTCCGGCGACGAGCTGCGCGAGCTCCTCGGCCGCGACTGGACGCGCTACCTCGACCTCACCCACGCCGACGTGCGCGGCCGCTACATCGCCTCCCGGATGCTCCTCAAGCACGCCGCGGGCGCGGTCCTCGCCAGCGAACCAGCCGACCTGGAACTGGCGTACGGGCCGACCGGCCGTCCGTACCTGCGCGGCTGCGACCAGATCGACATCAGCCTCAGCCACACCGAGGACCTGCTGCTCGTCGGGCTGACCACCTGCGGGCTCATCGGCGTGGACGCCGAGCGCGCCGACCGGGACATGTACGGCGGCGGGCTCGTCCGGCACATCTGCACCCCGTACGAGGCGGTCCTGCTGTCCGGGATGCCGGAGCAGGAGCGCAACGGCGCGCTGGTGCGGCTGTGGACGCTCAAGGAGGCCTACAGCAAGGCGATCGGGCAGGGCATGCAGTTCCGCTTCACCGAGTTCGGCTTCGGCCCGGACGGCCGGCCCGTCCGGGTCCAGCGCCCGGACGGCACGGCCGGCACCGGCGAGGAGTGGATCTTCCGGACCTTCCCGCTGGACGGCGGCTACGTCGTCAGCGCGGCGGTGTACGACGCGGGCTTCGGCAGGCTCCAGGACGCCCACGTGACGACCATGCTCGACCAGGACTGCGTGGACGCGATCACCGAGGCGCTGGAACACGAAGCCGGCCGGTGACGGGCGGCGCGCGGCGGATCAGGGTAAGGAGTGCGTCGGCACCTCGCCGGAGAGCATCTCCTGGCGCGCCGCGTTGTAGCCGGCCTGGAACCGGCTGGTCGCCTCCAACTCCTCGGTGATCTCGGCGATGTGGCGGCGGCAGGTGCGCACCGACATGCCGAGCCGGCGGGCGACCATCTCGTCCTTGTAGCCCTTGGTCATCAGCCGGATGATCGACCACTTCAACTCGTCGGAGGAGGCGGGGGACCGCTGGGACTCCACGACGTACGGGGACGCGCCGTCCCACAGGTACTCGAAGACGGCGCACAGGAACGCCACGAGCGTGGGCTCGCGGACGATGGCCGCCCCGGGTACCACGTTCTCGCAGGCGGAGCGTTCCGGCAGGAAGGCGACTTCCCGGTCGTAGATGATCAGCCGGTCGATGACCTCGTCGGCGGTACGGATCTCCGCGCCCTGGAGGGTGACGTCGCGGACGTACGAGCGGGTGGGCAGGTCGTTGCGCGCGGTGTGCTGGTAGATGGTCCGGATCCGGACCCCGCGGCCGAGGATGGACAGGGCGCTCTCCCGGGCCTGCACGAGCCGGTCCGCCGGGCGCGCACCGCCAGGCTGGACGGTCATCATCTCGGTCGTGCAGTTCTGGCCCAGGTGGTCGAGCAGCGCCTGGATCCGGGAGGGATCGCTGATGACGTCGAAGGCCTCCAGCCGGTTGCGCAGCCTGCGCCCTTCGAAGTACAGCGGCGTCAGGGACATCAGCTTGGCGCGGACATCGGTGACCGCCTGCTGGAGGTCGCGGATCTGCCGCTCGGCGGGGCCCACGAGGGAGGCGGCGGCCACATCGGGTGTGACGGGGGTCAGTTGGCAGGGGTGGCCCGGCATGGACTGCAGCAGGCGGACCCCGGTGAGCACCTGCTCGACCCGTGCGATCTCGTCGGGGGTGAGGGACAGCTGGTCGGCGATCTTCTCCCGCTCGAAGAGGCCGTACTCGACGGCGAGACCGTAGGCCGCGGCGCTGACGTCGTCCAGCTCGGCGAACCCCGAATCCGCGTCCTCCCCTTGGAACACGCCAGCCCCCACTGATCGGTGTAATAGCTGCCACGTAACTTTACGCCAACGTACAGGCCTTGGCGCGTGTGATCGATATCAAGCACTCTATTCGCATCACCCAGGCGCGCCAAAGCCGGAAATATCGGGCGAAGGTGCAGGTGGGGGTGATCTCGATCAACGACTGGGGGAAGTCGTGAGTGCAGTTTCCGGTAAATTCTTTTCGATTTCCTTGACCTTACTTGCCGGTATCGTTACGGCTGTTATGGGGGCGCAGTCCATGTCCGGCCTGGTGGCACAGGGCGCGTCCGCGGGGTCCGGCACGACGGCGTCGGCGGAGGGATTCCTCCCGGTGGTCTGGGACCGGATCCTTCCGGTGACCCTGGACGGGCCGGAGGACGACCAGTGGACTTGACCTGATCCCGCTCCGGTCAGGTCGTTCCGGTCAGGTCCCCTTCTCGGCAAGCGCTCCCTGCACGGCAGATGCGGGGAGCGCTGCCGTGTGCCGGGGCGCCCGCCGCGGCCGGCCTGCGGGCCGGTACCGCGATGGCGCTCAACAGCACGCCCCGCTCCGCCGACCAGCGACCGCTGAACGCGGTCGGCCCGGCCGGGGACAGGCTCTCGGGCGCCGGGAGCAGCCGCGCGCGGAACGTCTCCTGCCCCGCGTCCACGCTGACCAGCGCGTCGGTGAAGTCCAACTCCTGGCCGGTCAGCGGGAACCAGGTCTTGTAGACCGCCTCCTTGATGCTGAACAGCAGCCGGTCCCACGCGATCTCCGGCGCCGCCCGCTCCAGCTCCCGGGTCCGGCGCAGCTCCTGCGGCAGCGCGATCGACTCCAGCACCCCCTCCGGGAGCGGTGCGTTCGGCTCCGCGTCGATGCCCACCGCGGCGAACTCCTCCGCCCGGGCGAGCGCCGCCCCCCGGAAGCCCGCGCAGTGCGTCATCGACCCCACGACCGACGGCGCCCACTGCGGGACACCGCGCCGGCCCGGCACCACCGCGGCCGGCTCCACCCCCAGCGCGCCCATCGCGCGGCGGGCGCACCAGCGCACCGTGCCGAACTCCAGGCGCCGCTTCGGGACGGCGTTGCGGATCAGCGCCTCCTCCTCGGGGAAGAGGAACAGCTCGTCGGGGCTCGGGTCGGCAGTGGCCTCGGCGGTGGCGACGTTCGGGGGCAGGAGCTTCGTGAGCACGGCGTTCCCTCGGGTCGGTGTGTCGGTCTGACAGCTCCCACGCTCCCGCCGCCGCCCCGCCCCGACCAGCGCGGAAGGCACCCGCCGGCCCGGCCGACCCACCGGAACCCCGGCTTCCTCCCCGCCCGCTGCCATCCGGCGGCCCGCGCGCACCCCGCCTGCCCGAGGCCTGCCACCCCCGCCGCCGGCATTGCCATCCCCCTGCCATCCCCCCCCCGCCATACGCCCGCACATGGGCATCCGCCACCAATTCAGGGGCGGAGCAGGGGTGTTCACATCAGGAGCAGCCATCCATCCTTGGTGAATGCCGCACGGAAACCTCATGGGCATCAGCGACCTGCATGTGGCATTCCCGGAGAACCGCCGGATCGTCGAGGAGCTGTATCCCGACAGCCCCGCCGACTGGCTCATCGTGGCCGGTGACGTCGGAGAGTCACCGGACGATCTGCGATGGGTGCTCGACCGTCTCACTCAGCGGTATGCGAGCGTGGTCTGGGCGCCCGGAAACCACGACCTTTGGACCCTTCGAGACGATCCGCTGCCCCTGCGTGGAGATGCCCGCTACCGGCGGTTGGTCGAAATCTGCCGGTCATACGGCGTACACACGCCCGAGGATCCCTATCCCGTCTGGTCGGGCCCCGGCGGGCCGCTCGTCGTGGCCCCCCTCTTCCTGCTGTACGACTACAGCTTCCGCACGCCCACCGCCGCCACCAAGGAACAGGCGCTGGAGCAGGCGTACGAGGCCGGGGTGGTCTGCACCGACGAGTTCATGCTGCACCCGGACCCCTACCCCTCGCGCGAGGCCTGGTGCCGGGCCCGGGTGGCCGCCACCGAACAGCGGCTGGCGGCCTGCGACCCCGAGCTGCGCACCGTACTGGTCAACCACTTCCCGCTGGTCCGCACCCCCACCCGGATCCTGCGGCACCCCGAGTTCGCCCAGTGGTGCGGCACCGAGCTCACCGCCGACTGGCACCTCCGGTTCAGGGCCGCCGCCGTCGTCTACGGACACCTGCACATCCCGCGCACCACCTGGTACGACGGCGTGCGCTTCGAAGAGGTCTCCGTCGGCTACCCCCGCGAGCGCCGCACCCCGGGCCGCCCGCAGGGCGTCCCGCGGCGGATCTTCCCCGCCGGGCCCGGGGATTGATGTCTGGCAACTTCCGGACACCGTGAGGACGCCGACCCGGCCCATAGACTGGTGCCGAATTCTCGATTCTCTCTCAAGCACTGCTCGATCAGCCCCGTATCCGACTCGCGCTCCCGTTTTCGGACGCACGGAACGGGGACACTGGGGGATCTTATGGTGTTGTTCCGCCGCGCCGAGGAACTGTCTCTTTTGAATGCGCTGATCGACGGCTGCACAGAAGGAAATTCCGGATTACTTCTCATCGAAGGCGCGGTCGGCTGCGGAAAGAGTGAATTCCTCGAAACCGTGGCCGTGAATGCCGAAAGCCGCGGCGGCGTCGTCCTGCGCGCCATGGGAACGGCCGGCGAACGGGACCACCCGCTGGGCGTACTCCGCCAGCTGACCGCCGACGCCCCGGCCGGAGCACTGCCGTCGCCGCCCGCGCCGGACGAGGCGGGACGGGTCGAGACCATGCGGCAGTTCGCCGCCGCCGTCCGCGAACTCAGCACCGCCGCACCGGTGGTGGTCTGCGTCGACGACCTCCACCACGTCGACGAACTCTCCAGCCGCTACCTGCTCCACCTCACGCGCGGCACCCGGCAGGCCAAGGTCCTCCTCGTCCTCGCCGAATCCGTCCACGAACGCGCCGACGACCCGCTGCTGCGCACCGAACTGCTCCGGCTCCCGCACTTCGTACGCCTGCGCCTGGAACGGTTCACGCCCGACGCGATCCGCACGATGCTGCCCGACCGCCCCGAAGCCGAGACCGGCCGGCTGCACCGGGCCAGCGGAGGCAACCCGCTGCTGCTGCGGGCGCTGCTCCAGGACCGTGGGAACATGCCCGGCGAGGCCTACGCCCAGGCCGTACTCGCCTGCCTGCACCGCTGCGGCTCCGCCACGACCGAACTGGCCGAGGCCATCGCCGTACTCGACACCCTGGCGAGCGCCCCGCACGTCGCCCGGCTCACCGGCGCCACCGAATCCGCCGCCACCCGGGCCCTGGCCGCCCTCGACGCCGCGGGCCTGCTCGCCGCGGAGCCCGGGCAGGGACTGCGCCACCCGGCCGCACGCGCCGCCGTACTCGACCGGATGGACCCGGCGGCCCGCCGCGCCCTGCACCGGGAAGCAGCCCTGCTGGCCCGCGCCGCGGGCGCCCCCGACACCGCCGTCGCGGGCCAGCTCCTCGCCGCGGGGCACACCGGCGAGGAATGGGCCCTGCCCGTCCTGCGCTCCGCGGCCGACCAGCACGTGGCCGACGGCGCCCTCACCGAGGCCACCGCCCTGCTGCGGCTCGCCCACGAGGCGTGCCCGGACGACGCCCGGCGCGCCGAAGTCAGCGTCCGGCTCAGCGTCGTCGTGGGACGCACCGACCCCGCCGCCGCCGAACGCCACCTCGCGGAACCCCTCGCCGCCCTGGCCGCCGGCCGGCTGCAACCGCGCGCCCTCGGGCCGCTCGCCCGCGCCCTGGCCGCGCAGGGCCGCATCGACGAATCCACGGAGGTCCTGGAACGACTCGCGGCGGGCGAGGGCCGCCACCCCGGCGAGGCCCGCCACGCAGGCACCGACCGCGACCGCGATCGCAGGCAGCCCGTGGGGGACATCCCCGGCGAGGACCCGCTCGACGGGCTGTCGGCGTTCCCCCAGTGGGGAGCCTCCCGCCGCCGCGGAGCCCCCACCGAGCCGGGAACCCACCCGGCGGGCCGCGGCGCCCGGGGAGCCGTCCACCCCGCCGCCCTGTGGGCCCTCCCGGTGGAAGCCGAGGAAGGCGCCGCCGCACAGGCCGCCGACCTGTTCCTGCGCGGCGCCACCCTGGCCGAAGGCACCGTCGAGCCGGCCGTCCAAGCCCTGCGGACCCTCCTCTACCTGGACGGGGCCGGCCGGGCCCTGCCCTGGTGCGAGGCGTTCGCCGAACAGGCGGAGCGGCGCGGCGCCACCGGCTGGCAGGCCGTCTTCGCCGGCCTGCTCGCCGAGGCCAGGCTGCGCCTCGGCGACCTCACCGGCGCCGCCGCGGCCGCCGAGGCCGTACTGTCGGCCGCGCCCGCGCGCGGCGGCGGCATCCAGCTGAGCGCCGTCGCGGGCACCCTGGTGCGGGCCTTCACCGCCATGGGCCGCCCCGAGGAGGCCGCGGCCGTACTCAGCCGGCCCGTCCCCGCGCAACTGACCGGCAGCATCCACGGATTGGCGTACCTGCGGGCCCGCGGCCACTACGCCCTGGCCACGAGCCGGTTCCACGCGGCCCTCGGCGACTTCCTCGACATCGGCCGCCACATGAAGCGCTGGGGCCTGGACCGCCCGCGGGTGCTGCCCTGGCGGGCCGACGCGGCGGAAGCCCTGCTCCGGCTCGGCGAATCCCACCAGGCCGACCGCTTCCTCGCCGACCAGCTCACCACCCGGGACGCCGCCGACCCCTGGGTCCGGGGCATGTCCCTGCGCCTGCGGGCGTCCCTGCGCGAGCCGAAGGAACGCCAGGCGCTGCTCACGAAGGCCGTCGACGACCTGCACCGCTCCGGCGACCAGTACGAACTGGCCCGTGCCATGGGCGACTTCGGCCAGGTCCTGCGGGAACTCGGCGAACCGGCCCGCGCGGCGATGGTCAACCGCCGGGCCTGGCACGTGGCGAAGGAATGCGGCGCGGAGGCCCTGTGCGTGAAGATCCTCCCCGGCCACACGGGAGACGGCCCCGCGACCCCGGAGACCTCCGAGGCCCCGCACGCCGACCTGGTGGCGAGCCTCAGCGAATCGGAGAAGCGGGTGGCCCTGCTGGCCGTGCACGGCCACACCAACCGGGAGATCGCGCAGAAGCTGTACATCACGGTGAGCACGGTGGAACAACACCTCACCCGCGTCTACCGCAAACTGGAGATCCCGGGCCGCCAGGCCCTCCCGGTCGACTTCCACCTGGGCGTGGCCGAGTTCGCGTAGCCCCGCCGGGAGTCCGGGGGCGCTGGTCCCGCTGCGCGGAGCCCCTCCCCGCCCCGCCCTTCCACCGTTCCCCGGGCGCTGCCCGGACCCCGTCCTCAAGCGCCGGACGGCTGGAACGTTCAGCCCTCCGGCGTTTGAGGAGCGGGGTCTGGGGCGGAGCCCCAGGGTCTTTCAGCCTCGCCGGCGTTTGAGGCGCGGGTCCGGAACCTGTGGAGCTCCCCCTGCCCGGGCCAGCGCACGCGGCATGGCAAGGTGATGGCAAGGTCCCCCCGCCCCCGGCAGCCCCTGGCAGACAACTGGCGCCCCGCACCCCCTCCCCCCACCGGTTTCCCCCGCTCCAGCCTCCCGCGCTCGCTCCCGCGACCCCCGTGCCGGAAGGTCGGGTCATGAGCCGCAGCCCACCAGGGAGGGCACGCACCATGACCACCACACCCATGCACGACCAGCCGTGGCGGACGGCGACACCCGGACAGATGCGGGACGCGATGCTCGACCGCGTCGAGGAACGCCTCGCCCGGCTGCTCGCCGAGGAGCACCGGACCCGCCGTACGTCCGACCCCCGCAGCGCCGTACTGGTGGCGGGCGTGGCCGAACTCGTCCAGGCCGGCGCCGAGCGGGCCCACCCGGTCATCTGCCTCACCGGCTACCTCGCGGCCGGCGGCGACCCGGACGGCGACGACGCCGTGGCCGCGTCCGCCGCGCTCGAACTCCTCGACACCTGCCTGATGATCCGCGACGACGTACGCGAGAACGCGACGCTCCGCCGCGGCATCCCCACCCTGCACATCAGCCACGCCGCCGAGCACGAGCGCAACGGCTGGCGCGGCGAGTCCCGCCGCTTCGGGGAGGGCACGGCCGTCCTCGCGGGGGACCTCGCCCTCGCCTACGGGGACCGGCTGGCGGTCCGGCTCCCGCACGAGGCCTGGCAGTTGTGGGACGACCTGCGCACCGAGCGGGCCATCGGCGCCCACGCGGAGGCCGCCGCGGCGACCGAGTACCTCGACGACGCCTGGCCCGGCCAGTGCCTCCAGGGCTGCGGGAGCGGTTGCGGGGCGGGCTGGTACGGGCTGCGCCACGCGCTGCTGATCGGCGCCGCGCTCGCCGGGCGGGAGGACCTGCGCGAGACGTACGAGGAGTACGCGCGGGCCCTGCACGGCGCCTGGCGGATCCGCGGCTTCCTGCGCGGCGGCCCCGGCTTCGACGGCGACGCCCAGTTCCTGCGCGACATCTTCTTCGACGCCCGGGCCCGCGACACCGCGGAGGAGACCATCGCGGGACTCTTGGACCGCGCGGACGCTGCGGTGACCGGCGCCCCGATCGACCCCCGCTGGCGCACGGAACTCATGGCCTTCGCCCGCCGAGTCGCCGGCTGCGAGCCCTGACCGCCGAACCGGCCGTGCCGCACCCTCCAGCCCGTCCGGCGCACCCTTCAGCCCGTCCGGCGTTTGAGGACCGGGGTCTGGGGCGGAGCCCCGGGTCTTTCCGGCCGGGCCGCACCCTTCAGCCCGTCCGGCGTTTGAGGACCGGGTCCGGGCAGAGCCCGGTTTCGGGAAGGGGCGGGGTGGGGGAAGGCCCCGCGCAGCGGCCCGCGCGCAGGCGGCCGCCGGGGCCGGGCGCGCGCCGGGGCGTCTCCTCGGGCGTCGAACGTTTCCAGGGGCCGGAGGGCCGAGGGCGGCCCAGTTCGACGCCCTGCGGGGGCGCCCCACCGCACACCCGACCCCGGCGGAGGCGCGGCGCCCCTACTCCGGGGCCGGGCGCGGGCCGCCAGGCCTGAGGCGGGTGAGCCACGTGCGGAGGGCGGCGTGCCGGACATGGCCGTGTTCGTCGCGCGGCAGGGCCCCGACGATCTCCAGCCGCGTCGGCAGGAACGCCTCCGAGACGCCCAGCGCCGTCAGGTGCTCGCGCAGCTCGGCCGGCCCCGGCGGGCGCTCCCGCGCGGCCGGGACCACGACCGCGCAGGGCAGCTCCCCGTGCTCCGGGTCGGTGTAGGCGACCACCGCGGCCTCCCGCACCCGGGGGTGGGTCAGGAGGCCCGCCTCCACCTCGGCGACCGGCACCATGAAGATCGCGCCGGTCCGCGTCCCGGCCCTGGCCAGCACCCGGATCCCGCCCCGCGGGTCGGCGGCCGCCAGGTCGCCGGTGTCCAGCCAGCCGTCCCCGTCCTCCCAGGTGGACACCGGGGCCGGAGCGCCGTGCGGCCACGTGGCCAGGGCGACCGATGGCCCGCGGACCTTGAGCGAGGCGCCTTCGGCGGACAGTTCCAGCCCCCGCAGCGGCACTTCGACCCCCGACGCCGACAGCGTGCCCATGCCCAGCTCCGGTGCCCCCCACGCGGACAGCACCGGCACCCCGAACACCTCCCGCAGTTCGGCCGCGAGCGGCTCCGGTGTGCTCGTGCGGCCCCCCGAGAGGATCAGCCGCAGCCGCTCCAGCGGGCGGGGCCGGCGCCGCTGCGTGGTGAGCAGCTCCGCGAAGTAGGCCGGCTCGGCATAGACCTGGTCGACCCCGGCCGCCGCCATCAGGTCCAGGCACCGGCCCGGATCCCACACGTCCTGGTAGACGCCCGTCCCGCCCACCGCCAGCGGCCAGCACACCGTGTAGATCAGCGAGGCCAGCGAGGTCAGCGGGAGGGTGCTCAGGAACGCCTCGCGGGGCCGCCGGCCCGGGCCGTCCGGATGGTGCTGGGCGGAGAGGTTGGCGTAGAGGGTGTCGGGGGAGTGCAGGACCGAGGTGTACGAGTCCCGCAGCCCCATGACGCTGATCAGCAGCGAGGGCCGGTCGGCCTGCCCCGGCAGCGGCCTGCTGCGCCGGCCCGCCTCGGTCCGCTCGTGGGCGGTGCGCGCGAAGTACCCGTCGAAGTCGATCGCCCCGGTCGCCGCCGCGTCCCCGAGGACCACCCGGTGGCGCAGCCATGGGAGTGCCGGGGCGAGTTCGGAGAGGGCCTCGGCGTGCCCGAAGCCCTCCCAGGCGTCCGGCACCACGCACACCCGGGCCCGCGTGCCGTCGAGGATCCGGTGCAGTCCGCGGGCCCGTACGGTCGGCAGCACGGGCACCGCGACCGCCCCGGCCCGCAGGCAGGCCAGGGTGAGTGCCGCCGTCTCCCACCAGTTCGGCAGCTGGTAGGCGACCGGATCGCCCGGCGCGATACCGAGGGAGGTGAATGCTGCCGCGAACCGGTCGACGTACAGGGCGAGTTGGGCGTACGTGAGAGTGACTCGCTTTCGGCCGGCCGGCAGCAGTGCGCGTTCCGAGACGATCGCGGGCCGCTCGGGCGCGGCGGCCGCCGTACGGTAGAGGTCGTCGAGGAAGGTTTCCGGCCGCCACCAGCCGGCCGCCCGGAAGCGGGCCGTCACCTCGGCGGGCGCGGTCAGCTCCAGGACGCGGCGTTCCACCGTGCCGTGGGTCAGGCCCATCGGCCCACCGCCCCGGCCACCTGCACCCGCGAAGTGCAGCCGAGCCGGCGCATCACCTGGCGGACGTGGTTCACCACCGTCCACTCGGAGATGTCCAGCCGGGCCGCGATATGACGGTTGGTCAGGCCTTCGGACACCAGCAACGCCACCTGGACCTGGCGCGGGGTGAGGGACGGCGCCTCGGCCGCCGACCCGGCCGCCGGGCGGTGCGAGGGCGCGGGCGCCGACAGGGCCTCCGCCACCGCCATCGGCGCCGTCATCCGTACGCCCTCCGCCCACGCGGTGGCGAAGTCGGTCCAGTCCAGCCGGGAGCTCAGTTCCGTACGGGCCCGTTCGGCCTCGGAGCGCCACTCCTGCGGCACCTCCGCGCCGGTTTCCCCCCGCAGGGCGTCCGCCGCCGCCAGCAGCCGGACGGCACGCGGCCGCTGGGCGGGCGAGGTGCGGAGCAGGAGCAGGGCGAACTCCTCGAGGAGGGAGGGGAGTTCGGTCCGCTCGTTGACGGCCTCGTACAGTCTCAGGGCCTCCCGCAGCGCTGCTTCGGCCCGGTCCGGCTCGTCGCCCTCCAGTGCCATCGCGGCCGCGGTCCGCAGGGCGCCCGCCAGGCCGCGCCCGTCCCGGATCCGGCGGAAGGCCTCCTCGGCCCGCTCCAGCATGTCGAGCGCCTTGCGCCGGTCGCCTTCGGCGTGCAGGGCGGCGGCGAGCGAGGCGGCCGCCTCGGCGGTTCCGCCGGTGACCCCCATCGCGGTCAGGGCGCTGACGGCGGTCACCAGCACGGCGCGGGCGCCCGGCATGTCACCGGACCTCAGCAGGGCCGTGCCGAGCCGGACGGAGGCGAGGGCGTTCTGCCGGCGGTCGCCGACGCCCTTGCCGAGCGAGAGCGCGTGCCGGTGGCGGCGTACGGCCTCCTGCGGATCGCCCAGCGCGAGCGCGAACACCCCGGAAAGGTCGGCCAGCCGGGCCCGCAGGGCCTCCGGGAGCTGCTGCCCCCCGCCCTCGGCGAACGCGTCGCACCACTCCAGGCCCTCCCGCAGCCGCCCCTGCGCCAGCCACGGCAGGTGGCAGCCCAGCACCATGGCCGCGGCCGCCTCGCCGTCGCCCCGCGCGCGCAGCCGGCGCAGCGCCGCGCGCACGTTCGCGGCCTCGGCCGCCGACTCCCGCAGCAGCCGGTCCTGACCGGTCCCGGCCAGCCCCGGCAGCGCGGCGGCCACCAGCCGCCGGTAGCGCTCGGCGTGCGCGTCCAGTGCCGGGGCCTCGCCGCCCGCCTCCGCCAACTCGGCGCGCGCGTAGGACCGTACGGGCTCGGTCACCGCCAGCCGCAGCTCGCCCCGCTCCTCCTCGACCACCGCGAGCAGCCCGCGGTCCATCAGCGGCTCGACGCCCTCCTCCTCCGCGAGCCCCGCCGCGGCCAGGCCGAAGCCGGGCTCGTACACCGAGAGCCGCCCCAGCAGGGTGCGGGCCGCGGGGTCCAGGCCGCGGCAGCTCCACTCGGCGAGCGCGGCGAGCGAACGGTGCCGCTCGGGCGCGTTCGCCGGGCCGCCGGCGAGCACGGTCGTACGGCCGCCGCGCAGCCGGGCGGCGAGCAGGTGCGCGGGCAGCAACCGCAGCCGCAGCGCGGCGAGTTCGAGCGCGAGCGGCAGGCCGCCGAGCAGCGTGCAGATCTCGGCGACGGCCCCGGCGTTCTCCAGGGTCAGCGCGAACGACGGATCGGCGTCCCGGGCCCGGCGCACGAACAGCGCCACGGACGCCGCGTCGTGCGGCTCTCCCTCCGCACGTGCGCCGGGGACGGGCAGCGGCGCGAGCGGCAACAGCTGTTCCCCGTACACCCCGAGCGGCTCCACGGCCGTGGCCAGCACCACCACCCGCGCGTCGTCCGCGAGGCCCACGACGGCCGCGGCGGCGGCCGCCCGCGCCTCGTGATCGCACCCGTCGAGCACCAGCAGCACCCGCCCGCCGCCATCCCCTCGGCAGGTGTCCCGTTGGCCGTCGGACCGTACGCCGTCGCCCTGCGAGCCCTCGCCTCGCCCACCGTCGCCTCGCGCGCCGTCGCCTTGCGCACTGTCGTTCCGCGCGCCGTCGCCTTGCGCACTGTCGTTCCGCGCGCCGTCGCCTTGCGCACTGTCGTTCCGCGCGCCGTCGCCTTGCGCACTGTCGTTCCGCGCCG
>NZ_JBFBFP010000026.1:0-4600 GCF_040684275.1 Streptomyces sp. NPDC091371 | reverse complement strand
CGCCGTCGTCTCGCGCACTGTCGTTCCGCGCGCCGTCGTCTCGCGCACTGTCGTTCCGCGCGCCGTCGTCTCGCGCACTGCCGTTCCGCGCGCCGTCGTCTCGCGCACTGCCGTTCCGCGCGCCGTCGCCTCGCGCGCCGTCGTTCCGCCCGCCTTCGCCCCGCGCGCCGTCGCCTCGGGCGCCTTCGCCCCGCGCTCCTTCGCCCCGCGCGTCCCGGCCCCGCGCGTCCCGGCCCCGCGCGTCCTGGCTCCGCCCGGCGAGCTCCCGCAGCCGATCCAGGCCCCCCTGCCCGGCTTCGCGGCGCGCCGCCGCCTCCGCGTCGAGCACCTCCACGCGCTCGAACTCCGCGCGGATCTCCCGTACGACCTCCTCGGCCAGCCGCGTCTTGCCCACGCCGGCCCGCCCCGTCACGGTCACCAGCCGCACCGACGGGTCCCGCAACCGCTCCCGCAGCGCGGCGGCTTCGAGCTCCCGGCCGACGAGCTCCGTCCGCGGGCCCAGCACTACCGCCATGGTTCTCCGTAGGTAGGGGACTGACCGCCGAAGGGCCCGCCCTGATGGATCCGCCACACCCCGGGCCGCACCTCCACGGCCCCGACCCCGCCCCGGGCCGCGCCGCCGACGAGGGCCCGCAGGGAGCGTTTCGCGTAGACCTCCAGGCGGTGGTCGCGCAGGGCGTCCGCCAGGCGCAGGCACTCGCCGAACCAGGCCCGGGCCGACTCCGGTCCCTCCTGGGCCAGCGCCACCAGGGCCCGCGCCCTGCTCGCCTCGTACCGCCCCCGCGTCCGGCCCGGCGCCGCCAGGGCGGCGAGGGCCGGCTCCAGCAGCGCGGCCGCCTCGGCGGCGGCCCCGTGGTCGAGCCGCAGCTCGGCCAGGCCCACCAGCGCGCGGCCCGCCTCCTCCTCGTCGCCGGCCTCCCGGGCGAGTTCGAGGGCCTGCGCGAACAGCCCCTGCGCGCGCTCCACGCGCCGGTAGCGCCAGGCGAGTTCCCCGAGCGAGCGCAGCATCCGGGCCTCCGCGGAACGGTCCCCGCAGCGCCGCGCGGCGTCCAGCCCCCGGGCGTAGCACGCCTCCTCGGCCTCCGGGTCGGGCTGTGCCCGCCCGCCGCCCGCGTCCGTCAGCCGTACCGTCAGCTCCCACAGCCCGGCGTCGTACGCGGTGCGCGCCAGCCGTACGAGGCCGGCCGCGTCCGGCTCCGGTGCGCGGCCGGGCGCCCGCGCGGCCTCCGCGTACGCCCGGCACACCCGCCGCGCCGCCGCGCGCGCCACCGCGGGCCCGTCCTCGTCGGCCAGCCGCTCGGCCGCGAGGAGCCGCAGCAGGTCGGGGACCCGCCACGGGTCCCGGTCCGCCTCCGCGTCCACCTCCACCAGCCGCTCGTCGGCCAGGGCTTCGAGGCAGGCCAGGGCCCGCGCCTCGGTCAGGTCCAGCGCGGCGGCGGCCTGCCGGGCGCCGAACCGGCCCGGCGGCAGTACGGACAGCAGGCGGAACTCCCGCCGCCGCTCGGCGGGGCAGGCCGCGTACGCCTCAGTGAGCCGGGCCCGTACGTCCACATCGCCGGTGCGCAGGGCGTCCAGCCGCCCGCCCTCCTCGCGCAACCGCTCGAGGAGGGTGCCCGGCGTCCAGTGCGGCCGCGCCGCGAGCCGGGCGGCGGCGGCCCGTACGGCGAGCGGGAGCCGCCCGCACAGCTCGGCGATGGCGGCGGCCACCTCGGGCTCGGCCCGGCCACCGCCGCCGCGTACCGCGTCATGCCCGCCGAACAGCCCGGCGAGCCGCCCCGCCTCCTCCGGGCGCCACGGCCCGAGCACCACCGCGCGCAGCCCGGGAAGCCCGGCGGGCAGGCGGCCCGCGGTGAGCAGCACGGTGTGCCCCGGGGCCAGCAGCGGCCGTACCTGGGCCTCGGAGGTCACCCCGTCCACCACCAGCAGTGCCCCAGGGGTGCGGGCCGCCGAGGGCGGGATCCCTTCGCCGCCCCGCAGGTCGAGGAAGGACACGCCGCCGGGGAAGGCGTCGGCCGCCCGGTGCGCGGCCTGGACCGCCAGAGCCGTCTTGCCGGTGCCCGGCATGCCGGTCACGGCGATCGGTCCGCCGCCCGCGCCCGGTCCGGCGGCGCCGCGCAACAGCCGCTCCAGCTCGGCGAGTTCGGCGGCCCGGCCGGTGAACCAGGGGTCGGGGGCCGGCAGCGACGCGGAACCGCCGCCCCCCGCACCGCCCGTCCCGAGCGCACGAGGACGCCCCTCGACCTGCTCCCGTACGCGAGCCAGCTCGGGATCGCCCTCCAGGATGCGCCGCTGGAGCTGCCGCGAGTGCGGGCCCGGCTCGATCCCGAGCTCGTCCACCAGGGTCTGGCGCAGCAGCGCGAACACCCGCAGGGCCTCCGCCTGCCGCCCGCACCGGTACAGCGCCACCATCAGGTGCGCGTGGAACTCCTCGTGCAGCGGATGCTCCGCCACCAACTCCTGGAGTTCCGCAATGAGTTCCCGGTGCATACCCAGGTGCAGCTCGGCCCGGACGCGTTCGTCGAGCGCCGTGGTGCGCGCCTCGCCGAGCCGCACGGCCGCACCGTCCAGCAGCGGCCCGTGCGGGGTGTCCGACAGCAGGGGACCCCGCCACAGGGCGAGCGCCTGCCGCTGCAGATCGGCCGCGGCGGCGAAGTCCGCGGTCAGCAGGGCCTGGTGGCCGCGCCGGGACAGCTCCTCGAAGCGCCCGGCGTCGAGCTCGCCCGCGCCGACCCGCAGTACGTACCCCGGACGGCGGGTGACCAGCACCTCCGGGCCGTCCTGCGGATCCGCTGCCCGCAGCGACTTGCGCAGGTGGGACACGTACACCTGGAGCGTCGTCGTCGCGGTGCGCGGAGGAGCCTGCGGCCACAGCTCGTCGATGAGGCCGTCCACCGACACGACCTCGTTCGCACGGACCAGCAGCGTCCCGAGGACGACCCGCAGCTTGGCGGCCTGCGGAGCTCCGCCGCTGACCTCCAGCGGGCCCAGGATCCCGAAACGCACCGTGCTCACGTGCTCAGTAGTCCTGGACCACGGACGTACGGGCCTCGGCCACCGCGCGCCGGCGCTGCGTCAGCGTCAACGTGACCGGCACCGTCGGCCGGCCCTCGGAGTCCCGGCCCAGCGGACCGGCCACCGCGACGCAGCGCAGCGGCAGATCGCGCTCCGCCTGCCCGCGGAAGTGCACCTGGCACGCCCCGAGCGTGCTCCGCGCCGGGTCGAGCCCGTGCGCGCGGCCCGCGGAGAGCAGCGAGGTCTGGCGCAGCGCCTCCAGCAGGTGCAGGCCGGAGAACTGCCCGGCCGCGCCGTCGAACACGGGGCTGACCGGTGTGGACAGCACCCAGGTACTGATCCGGCCGCGGGAGGCGTCGGCGGGCTCGCTGATGACGACGTTCTCGTCGGCGTACCGGCTCACCTCGGCGGCGTCCGCCGGGCGCGGCGGCCCGTCCGGGGCGTCGTCGAGCTCGGGCGCGGCGCGCATCGCGCGGCGCGAGTGCTCCACGTGCTTGGCGTACAGCTTCGGCATGAGGAAGACCAGCCCGGCCGCGCCCGTGGCGCACGGGCGGCCGTCCAGGGTGACGTCCAGGTGGAAGTCGAGCCCGCGCGGAACCTCGGCCACCACGTTCGCGGGCCGGGCCCTGATGTGCGTCTCCATGGCCACGGGGCGACCGCCGGCGCGGTCCGCCCGCCAGGCGGAGAGGTCGGTGAGGTCGAGCGAGAACCGGTAGAAGAGCCCGGGCCGGTCCTCGGGCACGCCGAAGTAGCGGTGCCCGACGAACTCGCCGATCTCGCGCACGGTTCCGGTCGCGATCTGGAGGTCGTGGAAGTGGCCGGGGCCGTCGTTGAAGAGCGGGTGAGTGACGGGTGTCTCGCCGACGAGGGTGAAGTTCTCCTCACCCAGGCTGGGTGCGTCGAGGGCGTAGTAGGCCCGCGAGGGCGGACGGTGGATCAGATGCTGCGCCACCGTCGCCGTCGCCGTCGCGTGTCCGTGGATGGCGGGAGCCGAGGTCGTGCGGTTGTCGACTGTCATGTCCCTCTCCTTCTCTCGGGTCATGGTGGAGCGCTCCGACGACCCCCAGCCACCCGCCCCCGGTGTCCACAAGGTGCATGGCATGAAGGTGCACCTACGCTGGCCGACCATGGGATACGACGTGCACGTCACACGGGCCGAGTTCTGGTGGGACGAGGACGGGCCACGCATCACGGCCGAGGAGTGGGCCGCGGTGGTCGCCTCCGACCCCGGCCTCGAACCGGCGGGCGCGGCGACGGCCGCCGGGATCGCGTACGAGAGCCCGTGGCTCGCCCGCACGGTCCCGGGCGGGGCCTGGCTGGACTGGCGGGACGGCCGCATCGTCGCCAAGAACCCGGACCGGGCACTCCTCGCCGCGCTCCGCACCATCGCCCGAGCCCTGGGCGGCGGCGCCCACGTCCAGGGCGACGACGGCGAGCCCTACCCCTAACTCGCCCCCCGCCCGCCTCGCGACGCCCGCCCCCGCCCCACCCGCCGCCGCGCTCCGCACCATCGCCCGAGCCCTGGGCGGCGGCGCCCACGTCCAGGGCGACGACGGCGAGCCCTACCCCTAACTCGCCCCCCGCCCGC